>CALBNX010000076.1 GCA_937896885.1 uncultured Clostridia bacterium | reverse complement strand
ATGCATTTGTGCCTTCGCAGATAAAATATGTTCCGTTTTCAGTTCTGTAATGGTCATTATAACCTGTGAATTTATCAGTGTCGCGACCACTAGCAAAACCAAAGCGCTTAATTAAATCAAATGTGGCTTCTTCTGAAAGAACTGAAACAGTAAATTTTTTAGTTCTTTCAATCATACCACAAGTGTAATTGCTTTTGTTTACAGCAATAGTTATTCTTTTAGGTGAATCAGTCACTTGAGAAGCAGTATTAATTATGCAACCATTATCTTTGCCATTTTCATTAGCACATAAAACAAACAAACCATAACTTAATTTGAACATAGCTTCATTTCTAATCATAAAATCAACTCCAATCATTTATGTAAATAGTATAACACAAATTATGATATATGTACATAAAAATTTATTTGACAAAAATATTAAAACATTGACAAAATCCGACAAATATGTTATCTTTGACTATGTAATTTAGTGCATTAAATTGCAAAAGGAGATGTAAAAAATGAAAAGAAAGACAAGCCTTAAACTTTTAGCAGTTTTGGTCATTTCTGTCGTGTTGGTAATGGCAATGACAGTGTTTGCTTTCGCAGAAGGTGAAAGTGAAGAAGTTGAATATGTAAGTAACTTTTATTCAACAATTTTCTCACTTCTTCCACCTGTGATTGCTATTGCATTGGCACTTATCACAAAAGAAGTTTATTCTTCGCTCTTTGTTGGTATTTTAGTTGGTGGTGGTCTTTATGCATTTGGACCAAACGGTTTCAGTTTTGAAACAATGTTCAACACAATTATGACTGATGGCTTTATTGGTAAACTTGCAGATACTTGGAATATGGGTATTATCATTTTCCTTGTTGTTCTTGGTATCATTGTTGTTCTCATGAACAAAGCAGGTGGTAGCCGTGCTTATGGTGAATGGGCAAAGAAAAAGATTAAATCAAGAAAAGGTGCAATGCTTGCGACTTTTGGTCTTGGTGCGTTGATTTTTGTTGATGACTATTTCAACTGTCTCACAGTTGGTAGCGTTATGCGCCCTGTAACCGATACACACAAAATCTCTCGTGCAAAACTTTCTTATATTATTGATGCAACTGCAGCACCTGTTTGTATCATTGCTCCAATTTCTTCTTGGGCAGCAGCAGTTAGTGGCGTTGTTGAAGGCACAGATGGTCTTGAACTCTTTATCAAGACAATTCCATTCAATCTTTACGCATTGCTTACAATTGTAATGGTTGTTATGATTTCTGCTCTTAACATTGATTTTGGTCCAATGAAAAAGCACGAACTCAACGCGTTAAACGGTGACCTTTATACAACAGATTCAAGACCTTATGCAAATGTTGATGAAACACCTGTTACAACAAAGGGTAAGGTTGTTGACCTTATTCTTCCTGTTGTAATTCTTATTGTACTTTGCATTGTAGGTATGGTTTACACAGGCGGCTTCTTCTCAGGTGAAAGCTTTATCAATGCGTTTGCAAACTGCGATGCAGCTTATGGACTTGCTCTTGGCTCAATCATTGCACTTATAGTCAATATTGTTTACTTTATGGTAAGACGTGTTCTTTCATTCAAAGACTGTATGAGTGCTATTCCTGACGGTTTCAAGGCAATGGTTCCTGCAATTCTCATTCTTACATTTGCTTGGACACTCAGTGCTATGACAAACAACCTTGGTGCAGATGTTTTCGTTGAAGGCCTTGTTGATGCAACAGCTGGTAAGCTTACATATTTCTTGCCTGCAATTCTTTTCATAGTTGCTGTTGGACTTGCTTTCGCAACTGGTACATCATGGGGTACATTTGGTATTCTTATTCCAATTATTGTTCCTCTTTTCGCAGCAACAGATACAATGCTTGTTGTTTGTATCGCAGCTTGCCTTGCAGGTGCTGTTTGCGGTGACCACTGCTCACCAATCTCTGATACAACAATTATGGCTTCAACAGGCGGACAGTGTGACCACGTTAACCACGTTTCAACACAGTTGCCTTATGCGTTAACCGTTGCAGCAGTTTCATTTGTAGGTTACTTGCTTGCAGGTTTCGTTCCAAATGCACTTGTTGTCCTTCCGGTATCAATTGCTATTCTTGTAGTTGCTCTTCTTGTAATTAAAGCATTTACAAAGAAAAAGGCATAATTTATTAAAAGCAAATTTTAAAGACCTTATCCAATCGGATAAGGTCTTTTTATATCAATATGAGAATGTGTATGAGTATTTTTCTATGAAATCAAATTCCGCTTTAACACTTTCATCCTTTTCATAGAATGTGCAATCACTTACACCGTCAACAGTGTATTGCATTTTTGCAAGATAACCATTATTGTTAATAATGAACATTACAGAACAAGGGGAGTAATAAGTCTTAAAATCACCAATGTTATCAACATTATCAAACTTAAATCCGTTTGCTATTGTATTGATTGATGCAACAGGCTTTGCTTTGCTTGTTTCAGTAGATTTAAGATTGAAAACTATTACCTGACCGCCGCTGCCCTTAGTAACTGAGTAGCTCTCTACATCATTTTCGTTGAGACTAGGTGAGTTGCTTTGTGGAGGAATAAATATATTCAGTTTTGTTCCATCTTCAGCAACACCGTTTGAAAAAGACTTAATAAGTTGTCGTGTACCATTTGCTTGGTCAAGAATCTGATTAACTTTTGATTTTGTAATTTCGTTAGCACTATTAATTTTTGTATCAGATTCAAAATTCGTCATATCAATATTGATATTCTGAATAACTGTGACAGTTGTATCTGACTTATAATTCTTTGTTTTATTTAATGCGGTAATAACGGCCTTTATAGCGTCTTTTAACGGTATTTCAGGTTTTGCAGCATCCGTTGTCTCTGGAATGTCAGAATTGTCTATAAAGCCTGTTTTATCGTCATTAAAGAGATAATCAAAACCAAAGTCAGAGTTGATTGTGTATTTACTTTCAATTTTCTCAATTTCAGTGTTGAATTTCTTATTTATAATCTTTTCTGTGAATAAGGTGTTATAAATTGACATCTGGTTTGCTCGAACTGATTTTAATGTGTCAGCAAGGCTCAATATGACAGATAATGAGTCATAAACATTGTTTATTGATGAGGCAACAACTGATGAATTGCTAGTTGCAAACCCATTACAAAGTGAATGTAAAGCTTTTAATAATTTATCGTGAGCTTTTCTGAAATCATCAACTTGGTATTCCTGTGGGTCAAACTGACTATAGTCAAACTCTTTTGCTTTACTGTAAATACTTTCGAATTTGGAAGAATCGCCATTAGTGTTATACTCATTGAGATGGGTGTGTAATCTATTTATATAATCGTTATCGTTTACATCACTCATCAAAGCATAGAGTTCACTAAATCTCATAAAGTTATTTGACTCAGCAAAATATCTTATGTAAGCAAAGCTGGTGTAGTTTTCATTGTCTGGTGTAATATCAAGCAGTGATGCAATATTCCAAAGCTTTCTGCATGCTTCTGTGAAATTACTATTGTATTTTGTAAGCGTATAAGGCTTTGTTATATCAACTTTTTCTTTTTCGGTTAATGCATTAAATTCAGCAACTAAGAGAAGTTCAACATCACTTTTAATTTCTAAAAACTTTTTTTCATCAAGTTCTAAAAGATATTGATAACATTCATTATACTGTTTCTGTGTTATAAATTCCTCTGCTTTTTTTAAGCTCTTTTCACCTGATTTTACACAAGATGTAAACAAAAATACAAGGCAAAGGATTAAAGACAATATTTTATTAAATCTTTTCATTTTATCACCAATAAGACAAAAATTTATCATATTAAATTTACCATAAACAACAGAAAGTGTCAAATGAAAAAGGGCATGAAAACCATACCCTTTAAAAGTTTTATTATATTTTACTTTTTCTGCGGACCATTAAATCCGTTTGTTTCTTGGAAGTTAGCAATTTTATCAATAACGCTAAGCACAACTTCAAAGCCTCTGCCAACTGTTGGTTCCATTTCAAAGCGTTCTGCTCTGTCGTGGAATGTGTGATAATACCAAGTAAGCATTGGGTTTTGTGCTGCAAATGTAACTGATTTAATACCACCGCGAGTCATTGGTGTACTGTCGCAACCGCCAACAGGGTTATGAATGCAACCGTTTGTTTTGCTTTCGATACCCATTTCTGCGAATGTGTCTTTGAACATCTTTTCAAGGTCTGTGTCAAAACGGCAACCCTGCCAGTCATCTTTAATAACAACTTCAAAATAGTCTTTATCAGCAACAGAGTCAATGTTAATATTCCAAGCATTCTTTGTTAAATCATCATTTCTGTGCTTATGTACAAATGCCATTGAACCACGAAGACCTGCTTCTTCTGCACCACAGTTACAATCAACTATACGGCAGTTTTTAGGCATCTTATCAGGATTTTCTTTGAAGTATTTGATGACTGCATAGCTGAGCGCACAACCTGTTGCGTTATCCATAGCACCCTTTGATGCCATTTCTTCGTCGCCATCATTCCACATAACAACAAAAGCACTACCGATAGCGGTAATCACAGGAATAAAGTTTAATAAAAGAACAAAAATGTTCATTGATTGTGACATTACAGCTGCGCTAGCCCATTCAGCATTAAACATAAGACCAGCATAGATTGCAGCCATAGCAACTGAAACACCAATCATGAAGAATACGCAAACAGCACCAAAACCAACTTTACCATAAGTTGTGATAAGACCATAAACTGGGCTTTCAGGATATTTAGATGCATTTTCTGAGTGTTTCCAGTTCCAGCTTGTATCTGTATGACCTGAAAGAATGATTGTATAATCATATTTGCCATCTTCAGGAACTAATTCACCATAAACATTCTGTGAAATCTTCTGTTTGAAGAACATATCAAACCATGGTTTGTAAAGAAAACAGCTACATACAAGCCAGATAACCATAGCAATTCCGATAAATGCCATTGCAAACCAAACATGATAATTATCAAGCGCGAAATATGAAAGTGCACTTAAAATAATACCAACCCAGCCAGCATAGGGGAGTCCACCAATGCTTGAACGAGGGGAAACTGCAAACTCTTCTTTTTTTGCTTTAATGCCGATATCTTCAAGCTTTTTGCCCATATAATCAGCATATTTTCTTTCGCCTTCAGAACCTGGAAGACGTGAACCCATATTTTCAGCGTCTTTAACTATATCCCAAGCTTCTTGGACATACTTTCTTGATTCCTCTTTCATTTCCCATAACCTCCATATTAGAAATAAATACTATATAATAATATTGCATTTTTAAATAGAAATCAAGAGTAAATTGAAAAAATGTCACTCATATTTTAATTAAAAGTAAAAAGGAGCTGACAAAATGTCAACTCCTAAAAATATTTTTATTTATTGCCTTTCTTTTCATATCCAAAGGTTGAAGCGAAAAGGTCAATTTTGAATGCTTTGATTACAGAACTGAAAAGTCTTGAACCTTGCACAGGCATAAGGCGGTTAAATCGTCCCATTGCATTGCCGTCAAATCCAACAACGATATATGACTTTTTCTTGAGAATACCCTTAAGTATTTTGTTTACTGCTACATGGCAAGGTGTTGAAACCATATTGATAAGGTCCATACCATTTGTTTCGCCTTGGTTTCTGAAAATGTCTGTCTTTGTAAATCCAGGGCAAACGAGACCTATGTATGCTTCACCCCTGAGTTCTTCTCTCATAGCTTCAGTCAAACCTTTAACTGCTGCCTTGCTTGCAGAATACATTGATGTTCCGCCAAGTGCCATAAGTGCTGCAGATGATGCAACATTTATAATTGCAGGAGTTTCGCTTTTGAGAAGGAGAGGGAGCATAATTTTTGAAGAATATGCCGCTGAATAGAAGTCTATATTAATTGATTCGTCGATTTCTTCCTTTGAATAGTTCATAAGTCTGTCGAAACGAGGAAGAACACCAGCATTATTTATAAGAACATCAGGGGCAATATTGTTTTCAACAAGCCAATCATGAAAACTCTGCCAGTTGTCATAACTTGAAACATCGAAAAGTTTATAAGAAAACAACTTTGCATAATCGCCAAGCTCTTCAACAAAGTTAAGCATTTTCTTTTCACTTCTTGCAACACCGATTACATTACAGTTATGCTCTTTTATAAGTCTTTCAGCAAGCATTTTGCCAATACCACTTGATGCACCTGTGATAATTACAGTTTTGTTATCAATCCACTTTGCCATTAAACACACCTCAAAATAAAATATTTTACCGGAAAATTATACCATAAGTATTTAACGTTTTCAACAATATAAAATAAATATTCAAACTAAAATCACAGGTTCAAGTCCTTATTTCAAACAAAAAAAATTGAGAACCCGCAAAAGCGAATTCTCAATTTTTGGTCGGAGTAGCGTTATAGTAATCACGCGAAAACCCGCATAAATACTGGGTTTTTCGCAGTCATAAACAGTACATAGCCCTTGATTACTATGAAGTTTACTATTGATTTGGATTTTGAAATATATTATTATGAATGATTTTTGGATGCTAATTGATTGATATAATTGTTAATAAAAATAATACACGCTTCGACAAAATAGTGCTTAAATTTCTCGTATTGTAATGTAGTTTCAAAGTGATAGGTGACTAATTGTTTTGATTCATTTGCATATGTGTTTTTAGATAGTAGTGGTTCTTTTGTTTCTATATGTGTCAACCACGAAGAGTCATCGTCATATGCAAAAAATTGCAGTTCCCAATAATTGCCCTCATGCACAACCATATCTCGCATTGCTTTTATTATTGATAAAATGTCATTAATTGAAAGATCAAAACTTTCATTAATTTCTATGCCGTTTTCTGAATGCTCAATAAAGGAAAGAGAAAAGTTGTCCAAAATATGCTTTTTCCCGTCTTCGCTAAAACATGTTGCAAAAGAGTTGTAAAACGCTGTTGTTTTCATATCTGATAGTTTAGCTAAAGATTCCATACAGCACTTTAGGAATAGCATTCGTAATCCGTCTCTAGCAGGGCGAATTTTATCGATTTCAGTAGCTAATGTAACAAAACGTTGTACTTGAAAAAGCATTTGCCTTGGTTTTCTATCATCCCAATCAAATTGAAAAATACGGTTGATAAATGAATCCAAACTCTCTTTTTCAGAAAAGAACGGAAAATAGAACTCCTTGGTTTCTAATAAATACTTTTTTTCTAATTGCGATAAAGAATTCTGCATAATTCACCTTTTTAACAATTACTTTTTGCCTTTGTTTTTTCTACAAATAGGGCATCCTCGCCCTTTGTTTCTGTTTGCTATTATGGCTTGCCATTCGTGTCCGCTGCTGCATTTCCACCAGACTTTTTTATTGCTGTTAGGTAATACATCCATAGGTGTTAATCCGTCATTTTTTTCATAATTCCATTCTTTTGCTAACACTGGATTAACCGTTTGTAAATCATTAAAGCCTGTTAATACTTTTTTTCCTGCGCAATATGGACATCCGCTTCCACTATTTCTATGATCAATTCTCGCTTGCCACTCGTGACCTCTGCTACATTTCCACCATACCTTTTTATTGCTATTTGCTGAGATATTTTGTGGTTTTAATTTGCCATTTCTTTCATAATTCCATTCCTTTGCTATTTCTAAATTTGAAAAAACCAATGAGTGTTGTTTTTCCGTATATTCTCGCAAGTTTTCTATGTCAATAACGTCTTTTTCTATGTCTATATCAACGCTCGTCCCAATTATTTCGCCAAGAATTTGCGCAAGTATTTTTGATAAGTTTTTTTGGCTTTTTTGCACAACATAATCTATAGAGCTGTCGTTTAATGGTGGGAGCTCCTCTCTTATCCTGTAAAGTTTAATCCCATCTTTTTTACATTTTTGATTCTTTTCTAAATCTTTTTTTGTTTTATTCTCGTGCCAATAATACCCATCATATTCAATAGCAACTTTTTTTGATGGAATATAAATATCTAATTCGTAGCCTTGTTCCTTGTACGAATGTATTACATCTATACCGAATTTTGCAAGATAGTACACGATCGCATATTCGGGAAAAGAAGTTCTTCGTTCAGAACTGCAGAAAGGACATCCGTGTCCTATAGTTCTATTGCTTACTGTTGCTTGCCACTCATGCCCCTTGTTACACTTCCACCATACTTTTTGTCCGCTATTTGGCGTTACATCCATAGGTGTTAATCCGTTGTTTTTTTCATAATTCCATTCATTTGCTAAAATTGGATTAACGGTTTGTAAATCATTTTTACCTGTAACTGCATATCGTCCCGAACAATATGGGCAACCTTTTCCTTTGTTTCTGTCTGATACTACCGCTTGCCATTCGTGTTTTTCTTGACATTTCCACCATACTTTTTGTCCGCTATTTGCAGTTATACTCGAAGGTGTTAACCTGCCGTTTTTTTCATAATTCCATTCTTTTGCCAACGCAGGATTAACTGTTTGCAAATCATTATAGCCTTCTAAAACTTTTTGACCTGCACAATACGGGCATCCGATTTCTTTGTTTCTATTATTTATCGATGCTTGCCACTCGTGTCCTTTACTACATCTCCACCACACTTTTTTATTGCTACCGGATGTTACATTCGCCGGTGTTAAACCATCGTTTTTTTCATAATTCCATTCTTTTGCTAAATTGGGGTTGAGCGTCTGTAAATCATTATAACCTTTTGAAATTTTTTTGCCTGCGCAATATGGGCATCCACGGCCATTATTTCTATCATTTATTGTTGCTTGCCATTCGTGTTCTTTGTAGCATTTCCACCAGACTTTTTTATGACTACCAGGCAAAACATCTGTAGGAGTTAATTCATTATTTTTTTCATAATTCCATTCTTTTGCTAACGTTGGATTAATCGTTTCTAAATCATTTTCTCCTTTAATGGCATATCTACCGGAACAATACGGGCATCCTTGCCCCTTATTTCTATTAGCTATTGTTGCCTGCCACTCGTGTCCTTTACTACATTCCCACCATACTTTTTTGTTACTGCCAAGGGTTAATACTTTGGGGTCAAAACCCAACTCGTTATTCTTTTCCCAGTTCCATTCTGCCATCAGTTCGGCATTATCAATTATATATTTCTTTTCTGCCATAACCTCGGCACCTCGCTTTTAAAATTATTACTTATAAATTATACCATAAAATTTTCCAATAGTAAACATGCACTGTTTTATGATAACAACAAACAAGAAAGGAGTGATGTTATTTGTTTGTTTAATAATTTTGAATCAGTAAAAAATCGACTGGAGAATGTGAAAACATATAAACTGGCGCAAAAAAAGAAAATGCCGATTTCGGCATTTTGCAAAATATTATAAACACATCTGCGAAGCAGACACCAAACCTCTTAACTATTCACTATTACTTATTACTTCCAAAAATCCTCTATCAAAATCGCAGAGAATAGTGAAGAGTGAAAAGTGAAGAGTGAAAAAGTAAAAATCCCCATTCTTACGAATGAGGATTTTTGGTCGGAGTGACAGGACTTGAACCTGCGGCCTCTTGACCCCCAGTCAAGCGCGCTCCCAGCTGCGCCACACCCCGTTGTTATCAACGCAAGATATGATAACATACTAGAAAATAATTTGCAAGTATTTTTGCTATATTTATCTTTACCTTTGCCTTTTTGAAATAAGTGTGTTAAAATTTTAAAAAAGGAGTGTTTTTATGAAAAAGTTACCGAAGATTTTATTGTCCATTCTTGCTGTGATTTTAGTTTTAGGCATTGTTTTTTCAGTCTCTTTTTATTGGTATTATCCACACTATAAAGATATGAAAAAAGAAGTCACAATACAAGATATTTATCGTGAAAATGAGCTCAGGGTAATGAGTTGTAATGTCCGTTGTATTTCACCAACTGACTTAGGCAAAAAGAGTTGGTTTTATCGTGCTGACCTTATAATGCAAGGCATCCAAAAAGAGCAACCAAGTGTTATAGGTTTTCAAGAAGTTACCAAATGGCATTATTCATATCTTTGCGATACATTGGGAATGTATGACTCAGTAATTACATATCGTGATGATGCATTTAATTCAGAAGGATGTCCAATTTTCTATCGTTCTGACATTTACACTCTTATTGATAAGGGTTCATTTTGGTTGTCAGAAACACCCGATGTAATGAGCAAATCATGGGGCGCACAGTTTAACAGAGTTTGTAGTTATGTTATTCTTAAGGACGATGCCACAGAAACAGAGTTTGTTGTCTTTAACACACATTTAAGCCATGTCAGTGATGAAGCTCGTATAAACGGAATACAAGTGGTTCTTGATAAGATTAAAGAGTTTGGTTCATTGCCTGCAGTACTTATGGGTGACCTTAATGCTGAAGAAGACTCAGAGACCTATAAGAGCGCAACGGTGAATTTCCTTGATACTAAATATCAGACAGAAAACACAATGACAAGTTGCACATATCAAGGTTGGGGAGAACAACTTGATAGAAACTGTATCGACTATATTTTGGTCTCAAAAACAGGATTCAGAACGAATTCTTATAGAGTTGTAACAGATACTTATGACGGCGTTTATTCAAGTGACCATTTCCCATTATCTGTAAGTCTTTCGTTTGAATAAAATTATACAAGGGATACCAAACGGCGTGTTCAGATAGGGATTTAACAGCATTAAACCAATCATTTCGGCGCAAAACTTCGTTAAAATGTTTGAAACCCGTCAGGGTTCCTACACATTTATGCCTTGTTTTGCATCCAAACTAATAAGGTTTAATGTGCAACGCAGTTTTAATCCATATAATTTTCGTTTAGACAAAATGACAAAAATCTCGTAATGCTTTGCGCCTTACGAGATTTTTTCGTGAAGTATTAACGGAAAGTATAGGATTAAAACCTATTAAATCCCTATCTGAACGCGCCGAAAGGTATCCCTTATTTTTTATCCTAACATAACATCTAATAGCATCATAGTTGCGAACCCTGAAACAATACCCATTGTGGCAAAATATGGTTGTGTTTTCTGGTTTTGTTGACATTCAGGTATTAGTTCATGTACTGCAACTAAAATCATAGCACCCGCAGCAAAAGAAAGAGCATAGGGGAGAATAGTTTCAATATATACGGTCAGCAAAGCACCAACTACACCTGCAATTGGCTCAACCATACCGGATGCTTGACCGAACAGGAAACTCTTTTTTCGAGAATAACCCTCTCGTCTTAATGGTACTGAAACTGCTGCACCTTCTGGAAAATTCTGTAAGCCAATACCAACTGCTACTGATATAGCGCCCAATAGATTTTCGGTAGAAAAGTTGTTTTGAAGAGCACCAAAGGCAACGCCCACTGCCAACCCCTCAGGTATATTATGCAATGTGATTGAAAGAACTAACATAATTATTCTTTGGAATTTTTCATTGGGTTGAGATTTAGGATTATTTGCTTTGCTTCTTGCAAATGTGACTATTTTATCAGAAATCCACATAAATGTAGCGCCTAAAAGAAATCCAATTGTAACTACAAAATATGCAGGAGTGTTCAATACGGATTCTGCTCGTTCAATAGCTGGTTGCAATAATGACCAGAAACTTGCTGCAATCATAACACCTGATGCAAACCCAAGCATAATATTAAGTATCTTTTTGTTAGGGGATTTGAATAAAACTACTGTGGCGGCACCCAATGCTGTTACAAACCAAGTTCCAAGTGTTGCTATTAGCGCCATAATGACAAAACTATTCATATAGCACCTCCACTATCCATTATATTTTTGAATAATAAAAGGGTGAATAGTTTTATTTTTATCTATAAAATACCATTGACAACAGAACAAATGTTCGATAAAATATTACTGATAAACGGAGTGATATTTTTGGACAGAATAATTCTTCATTGTGATTTGAATAATTTCTATGCATCTGTTGAATGTGTAAAAAAACCAGAATTACAAGGCAAACCAGTAGCTGTTTGTGGAAATCAGGATGACCGTCACGGCATTGTGTTGGCGAAATCACAGATAGCAAAAATATGTGGTGTGAAAACTGGCGATACAATTTCAGAAGCTAGAAAAAAATGTTCTGGTTTAATTGTTGTCAATACAGATTTTGATGCCTATTATCACTATTCACAGATAGTCAAGAAAATTTATGCTCGTTATACTGATTTGATTGAACCATTTGGAATGGATGAATGTTGGCTTGATGTGACAGGTAGTACAACTCTTTTTGGTGATGGTGAGCAGATTGCAAACACAATAAGAGAACAAATAAAAAAAGAAACAGGGCTAACCATATCCGTTGGGGTTTCATTTAATAAAATCTTTGCTAAACTTGGTAGTGATATGAAAAAGCCCGATGCTACAACAATTATTTCTCGTGAGAATTTCAGAGAAAAAATATGGGGGCTTTCTGCATCTGAATTATTATTCGTTGGTCGTCGCACAACCAAAACATTAGAGAAGTACGGGATATATACAATAGGTGATATAGCGAGAATTCATCCATCTTTTCTTAAAAAGATTTTAGGTAAAAATGGTTTTGACTTGTGGTTTTATGCTAACGGAAATGATATCTCATCTGTGGCTCATATAGACTCAAAAATAATAATGAAAAGTGTCAGTAGGGGGATAACCTGTGTTGATAGCCTGACAAGTGTTGAAGAAGCACAACGGGTTATTGCAGAACTCTGTGTCAATGTCTCAAAGGGTCTAAGATGTGAACAATTACTTGCCACTGGAGTACAGTTAGCAGTTAAAGACGATAATCTCAACACTCATCAATATTCGGTTTTATTGCAGTTTCCAACCCATAATGCGAAAGAGATTTTCAACGCATCTTGTGAACTAATCAAAAACCATAAATGGAACAGAAAAATCAGGTCACTATCAGTAAGAACATATAATCTTATTTCAGAAAATTCAATTCAGCAACTAACCTTTGATTATGATTTTGAACAACATGAAAAAATTGAAACAGAAGATAGTGCAGTAATGCAAATAAAAGGGGAATACGGCAAAAACACAATATTCAACGGAAGTCGTCTTTTAGGCACAAAGATACCGGCTGGCAAGAGTGAATATTCAACCTTGCCACCGGCAAATTTACGCTAATTCTAACCAAATATTTTCAAGTTCTTCTAATTTATCTTCTTTTTCTTTAATGCTATTAAGAATATCAGAAAGTTTTTGATAATCACTTGAAATATCAGGGTTTTCGCATTGTGATTTTAAAGACGAAATCTCATTTTGTAGATTTTCCATTTCTTTTTCTACATTCATAAGCTTTGCACGTCGTTTTCGGTCTTCAGCCTTGTTTTTGCGAGATTCGTTATATGAAGAATTAGTTGTAGTTTTTTCTTTATGAGTGTCATTAGTAACGATATGATTTGATTGCTCTTTATAATAATCATAATTACCGTTATATACAATAATGCCATCACTTGACATTTCAATAATTTTTGTTGGCACAGAATTTAACAGATATCTGTCGTGAGAAACCATAATTATTGTACCTGCATATTCCTTTAAAGCCTTGTCTAAAGCTTCTTTTGCTTTATAGTCAAGGTGATTAGTAGGTTCGTCCAAAACAAGCACATTTGAGCGTTCAAAGACAATTATGCATAACGCGACTTTTGCTCTGTTAGCACCACTCATTTCACGAATACGCTTGAATACATCTTCGTCTTCAATAAGGAAACGAGAAAGCATACTGCGAATTTCATATTCAGTCTTTGTTGGAAATCTGCGGTGCACAGTTTCTAAAACTGTCATGTTAAGGTCAAGAGATGATAATTCTTGGTCAAAATAAGAAACTTTTACATTGCCACCCCAACGAGCAACACCTTCACAAGGTAGCTTTTTAAGGATTGCCTTTAAAAATGAAGATTTACCGACACCATTTTTGCCAACAAATGCAATCTTTTCATCACGAGAAACCAATAAATCAAAGTTTTCAAATAAAGTTCGTTTTGTTTCGCCTTTGCCAACAGAAACTTTAAGTCCTTTACATTCAAGAATAGTTTTGTGTGGCTCAATGTCAAATGGAAATGAAATATGCAAATCTTTAACCTGTGGATTAGGTTTAGCTGCTAATTCCATTTTTTCAAGTGCTTTAACACGAGAACCAACGCTGTTGGTGCTGCTCGATTTTGCAAGGTTTCGACGAACATAATCCCTTAAATCTTCAATTTCTCTTTGCTGTTTTTCATATTCTTTTGTGAGCGTTTTAATACGCTCTTCTTTTTGTTTTAAAAATGAAGAATACCCACCTTTATAACGGACTAATTCTCCATTTTCAATTTCGCAGATATCAGATGCAACTGCATTTAAAAAGTATCTGTCGTGGGATACAATAATAACAGCACCTTTATAGTTTTTCAGATATTCTTCTAACCAGTTAAGCATAGAAAAATCAAGGTGGTTTGTTGGCTCGTCAAGAATGAGCAGATTGGGGTTTTCAACAAGAATTTTTGCAAGTGCAAATCTTGTCTTTTCACCGCCTGAAAGCACAGATACTGATGTGCTTATATCAAAGTTGCCAAATCCCATACCATTAAGCACGGTGTTTATTCTGACTTCTGCATTGTGACCATCTAAAGCGTTATAAATGTTTGTATATTTTTCATATTCAGTAGATAAATTTTCATATTCTATTCCGCTGACTGTTGCCATTTTTGAAGAGATTTCTTCAATCTTTTTTCTTGTTTCAAACACAAGTTTTAAGGAATCTTCAATTTCTTCTTTTAGGGTGTTGGAAGTGTTTAACGCTTCATTTTGCTTTAAATATCCGATTCGAAAATTATTTTTTAAAGATAAAGTACCTTCATCATGTTCAACAGTGCCAGTAATAATATTTAAAAGAGTGCTTTTACCCACACCGTTAATGCCTAAAAGTCCAATGCGGTCTTTATCATTAACAGTGAGAGTAACATTTTTTAATATGCTTTTGTCAAGAAAACTTTTTGAAACATTATTAAGTGATACAAGCATAATATATTCCTTTAAAATTAGTTTTGAGTCAGATTATGTATGTTTTTCTTCCACATACCTGTAAAGAAGAAAAATGATGAAATTATTGTTGCCAATAGCCAGCCAACAGGCCACGAATACCAGATGCCAAGTTCGTTGAATATTGGTGAAAGTGCAAATGAAAGCGCCACTCTCAACAATAAGTCAGAGAAAGTTGAAACCATAAACATTTTCATTTTTCCACATCCGCGAAGCACACCATCAATAATGAGCTTTATTGCAATAAACAGATAAAAAGGTGATACTATTTTTAAGAAATTAATTCCTACATTAATTATTTCAATATCATTTGATGTAACGAAAATTTGCATCATATTCTGTGGGAAGAAAAAGAATAAAACAAATAAGGGGAATGTTATTGCGTAAGACATAATGTAAAGGTGTTTTACGCCTTTTTTTATTCTGTCAATTTTGTTTGCGCCTACATTTTGTGCAGTAAAACTAGACATACTGTTACCTAGTGCACAAAGGGTTGTAATTGTAAAAGTATTGAGTTTTCCCGCTGCTGAAAATCCTGCTACAACAACAGCGCCAAACTTGTTAACAAGTCCTTGAATAAAGATATTACCAACTGATACAAAACTCTGCTGTAAAATACTTGGAATTGCAACAAACATTATCTTTTTAAGCATCTCGAAAGAAAATAAATAGAATTTGCCTGTTTCAAGTTTTTTCAATCGTCCCAATAAAACATAAAGAGATAGAATTGATGAAAATCCTTGTGCAATGAAGGTTGCCCAAGCAACACCTGAAACACCCATAGATGTGTATTTTACTAATATATAGTCAAGAACAACATTGAATACTGATGAAAAAATCAAGAAATACAGTGGTGTTTTAGAGTCACCCAAAGCGGTAAAAATGCCCGTGCAAATATTATATAAGAAAAGAAAAATCAATCCAGCAGTATAAATATTCAAATAAGATGCTGAATCAATATAGAGGTTTTCAGGTGTATTAAGGGATATAAGCAAAGGCTTTGCTAAAACAAGTCCACCAATTGTGAGAATAGCACTTAAACCAATGGCAGATAACAAAGAGGTGCTTATACAAGTCTTTGTTTTTTCATAGTTTTTACTGCCAAAAAACTGTGATATAACCACACAACAGCCAATATTAGAACCGTTAGCAATAGCCATATATATCATTGTGACTGTATATGAAATACCGATGGAGGCGAGTGCGTCACCACCGAGAAATTTACCTGCAATAATACTGTCAGCAATATTATATAACTGCTGAAAACAAACGCTAATAAGCATGGGTATAGTGAATTTAATTAGTATTTTTGCTGGATTACCCTGAGTCAAATCTCTGACCATAATACCACCTAAAAATAAGGGACTGACATTCAGTCCCTTAAAAATTATATTGTTTTAAGAATGCTGCGTGCTACGCTGATACCGTTTGATGATGCTTGCATAAGTCCACGAGTAACTGATGCACCATCACCAATTGCGTGAAGCCCTCTAACACTTGTTTCAAAGTTTGTATCAACAACAACTTTGTTTGAATAGAACTTAACTTCAACACCATAAAGAAGTGTTTCATCACTTGCAATACCAGGTGTAACTTTATCAAGTGCTTCAAGCATTTCAGCAATATCCACCATAATTCTGTGTGGGAATACAAGAGATAAATCACCAGGCACAGCGTCTTTAAGTGTTGGAATTAGGTTGTTTCTGCAAAGTCTTTCTGCAGTTGTTCTTCTTCCACGCTTAAAGTCACCATAAGTCTGAACAAGAATCTTGCCATCGCAGAGCATATTGCTAAGCTGGGCGATATGTTTACCATATTCAATAGGTGACTTGAATGGTTTTGTGAAATTCTTTGAAACTAAAAGAGCAAAGTTGGTGTTGTTAGTTTTGTATTCAGATGATTTATACGCGTGACCATTAACAACAGCAAGACCATTATCATAGTATTCTGTTGCAACTTCACCCGATGGATTAGAACAAAAAGTTCTTACCTTATCATCAAAAGTAGGTGAGTAGTAAACGAGTTTTGCTTCATAAAGGTTTTCGTTTAAGAATTTCATAACTTCGTCGCGAACTTCAACACGAACGCCAACATCAACAGTACCTACTTGTGTTTCAATTTCATGGTCTTTACAGATATGGCTAAGCCATTCTGCACCTTCACGACCAACAGCTGCAACTATCTTGTCTGAATAATATGTGTTTCCACCAGCAACAACACCCTTAACGCAGTTGTCTTCAATAATAATATCTTCAACCATAGTGTTAAAAATGATATTGCAACCGTTATCTTCAAGATGTTTCTGAAGTCTGCCGTAAATCTTATAACCTTCTTCTGTACCTAAATGACGAATTGGGCACTCAATGAGTTTAAGATTAGCGTTGATTGCTTTTCTACGAATTTCTTCAATTTCAGCACGTTTGTCAACACCATAAACATTAGTATCTGCACCGAAATTTAAATAAACTTCATCAGCTTCTTTTAATAATCCCATAGTTTCTTCATAACCAAGGATTTCAGGAAGGTGACCACCAACATCAGGTGAAAGTGAGAGTTTACCATCAGAAAAAGCACCTGCACCTGCAAAACCTGTTGTAATTGAACAAGGTTTGCAACCAACACATTTTTTAGTTGTTCTTTTTGGACACATTCTCTTTTCAATGGAGCGTCCTTTTTCAATCATAAGAACTTTAATATCGGGTTTCTCTTTTAAAAGTTCATAGGCACAGAAAATACCTGATGGACCCGCGCCAATGATGATTACATCAAATTTAGTATTCATAATAATACTTCCTCTTATCTATCTTCTCTAAAGTATGATAATCCAAGTGAAGCTGGAGGTTGATTCTCTTTTTTATTCATCATACTTGTAATGATTAAAACAATAATTGTAATTACATAGGGTAACATCTTTAAGATTTCGCGTCCTGAGAATGAAATGTTTCCAAAGACAAAAGCTGAAATATATAATGCACCGAAAAGATATGAACCAATTATCGAGACGTTTGGCTTCCATAATGTAAAAATAACAAGTGCGATTGCAAGCCAACCAAAAGCTTCAATGGTTGAGGCGTTTTCCCAACTGCCTTTAACATAATCCATAATGTAGAAAACACCGCCAAAGCCAGCAATACCACTGCCTAATAAAATTGCGACATACTTGTATAGAGTGATATTAACACCCATTGCGTCAGCGGTTGCAGTATTTTCACCGATTGCACGAAGGTTAAGACCAACTTTAGTTCTATTAAAGATAAAGGTAATAATCAAAGCAATAAGGATGGCAAAATATACATAAAAACCATGACCAAATAATACTTTAACAATACCATCTGAATTTTCAGCAAATGGTAAGCATTTTGCAATAATCTTACCAGCCGTAGAAAAATTAGTTTTATCTACATAAGAGTGCATCAAGAATTGAGTCATACCGTTACCAAAAATTGTAATTGCAAGACCAGTAATGTTTTGATTACAGCGGAATGTAATTGTCATTACTGCATAAATTGCACCGGTAAGAGATGCAAAAAGAAACGCACCGAAAACAGAGGATAAAATAAGCATTAACCATGACGCATTTTCTACTGTTTCCAGACCGTTCATATACAAACTTACAAAAAGACATCCGCCAACAGTTCCCGTACACATTATACCTGGAATTCCAAGGTTTAAGTGACCTGCTTTTTCTGTAATTGTTTCACCAATACACCCAAAAAGAAGAACTGTGCCAATAGCAATAGCACTCATTAAGAATGTAACAGTCATTTCTTAATTTCCTCCTTTTTATTCTTTTTGAATACAAGCTTGTAGTTAATGAAGAACGAGCAAATGATTACCGCAAAATATACAATACCAACAACAATGTTTGATATTGAATCATTTGTAAACATAAAGGTCTTTCTAACTTCTACCATACCTTTGGAAATGAAGGTAATGAAAAAGCTTGTAAGGATAATAATCAATGGGTTGAATGATGCAAGCCAAGTGGCCATTATACCAGTAAAGCCCATATTATTTGCCGAGGTTACACTTATTGTATGGTTAATCGAACCTGCAAGAACAAAACCAACAAGACCAGCAATTGCACCTGATAAAACCATTGTTCTAATAATAACCTTATCCACTTTAATTCCTACATATTTTGCTGTGTTAATACTCTCGCCAACAACAGATATTTCGTAACCATGCTTTGAGGAACGAAGATAAATCTGCATAAAAACTGTAATCACTATAAACAAAATGATAGGTAATAAATATTTGTTTCCAATATCAGGAATATTACCATAAGAGATTGGAGCTAAAACACCAGAACCTGATTTAACCCAAATTGTAATGCATAAAGAAACAAGGCCTTGTGCAATGTAGTTCATCATAAGTGTGAATAGAGATTCGTTGGTGTTAAACTTTGCTTTGAATATAGCAGGAATAACCGCCCATATTGCACCTGCTGCTACGCTTGCTAAAAGCATAAGCGGAATAATAACCGAATCATCTACTTTGCCGCCAAGATAAAACATACAAGCAATTGCTGCAAGGCAGCCCACAAGAATTTGACCATTACCGCCTAAGTTCCAGAACTTCATTTTAAAAGCAGGAAGCAATGCCATTGATGTACCGAGAAGGAGAGCGGTATCTTGAAGTAAAAGCCAGATTTTTCGCTCACTGCCAAATGTACCTGTAAATAATGATTGGAAGAAATCTCCTAAGCTTTTATGAGAAAACATCATTGAAATTAAGCCACTTAAGACTAATCCTCCAATTATGGCGATGGAATAAATAAGAATTATTTTTTGAAAATTTATGTTATCGCGTTTAACAATTCTAACAAAAGGCTCTTTTAAGTTGTTTTTATTTTTTTTCATTCCGTCACCCCACTTTTTTGAGATTGTACCATCAAAAGACCAATTTCATCTTTTGTAGTTGTTCTTGCATCAACAATGCCCGAAACCTTACCACCACTTAAAACTAATATTCTGTCACTAAGCGCCATCAATACATCTAAATCTTCACCGACAAAAATTACGGAAACACCTTTTTGCTTCTGCTCGTTAAGAAGATTATATATAGTGTATGACGAGTTAATATCAAGTCCACGAACAGGGTAGGCGGTCATTAAAATTGCGGGAGCAGCAGCAATTTCGCGGCCAACAAGCACCTTTTGAACATTACCGCCGGAAAGCTTTCTTACTGCAGTATGTGAATCAGGAGTATTAACCTTTAAGTCGTTGATAATTCTATCAGCAAGGTCCTGGGGGCGCTTTCTGTCAAGGAAAATTGACTTACCCTTACGATAACTGCGAAGCATCATATTGTCAACAATGTCCATATTACCAACAAGCCCCATACCAAGTCTGTCCTCAGGGACAAAGGAAAGGCGAATACCAAGTTCACGAATTTCTCTTGGAGATTTATCTTTTAAGTCAATGACCTCATCTTCTTTGAAAATGATTTTTTCACTGCTTACAAGGTATTTAATTTCTTTTTTAGATAACTTTGTAAAGTCGATATCATTTCCATTTTCATCCATAAATGCGTTTTCATGTGCAAGTTCCATAACACGTTTATATGTTTTGTGGAAGAATGAAACAGGCTTGTCTTTTTTAGGATGATAATAAATCAATGTACCATTTTCATAGTTATTAAGTCCTGCAATCGCTTCAAGTAATTCCTTTTGGCCACTGCCTGCAATACCTGCAATGCCGAGAATTTCACCGCCGAAAGCGTCAAAAGAAACATTGTCAACCACATTATAGCCATCAGGATTTTTTACTGTTAAGCCTGAAACAGAAAGCCTTAATTTTCTGTCGACTGGCTCTGTACGGTTGATGTTAAGGTCAATTTTTTCGCCAACCATCATTTCAGTAAGCTCTTTTTCAGTAG
>CALBNX010000075.1 GCA_937896885.1 uncultured Clostridia bacterium | reverse complement strand
TTAACTGACTGTGAAGCAGCAACAATTGGCATCCACTTCTGAACATATTGTTTTGCTGTGTTACTCTTTGTGCAGAATATATCAAGATATGTCTTTGCACCTTCAATATCGCCATTGAGCCAGAAGAGAAGGTATGTTCTTGCAGCATCTGCTGAAGCGTTACCCTGTGTAGCGTGTGACCAGTCAATAATATATGGAGTGCCATCTTCTGTAATAATGATATTTGATGGGTTAAAGTCGCCATGACAAACTTTCTTATGCTTTGGCATACCTTCAAGACGTGTATGAAGGTCATAGCGTGTTGTTGCATCAAGCTCACTGATGCCGATTTTTCTGTTCATTTTATCCTTGAGTTTATTAAGGAGTGCACATTCTTTTGAATGGATACCGAGCTGAATATCAACAAGAAGTTCGATGTATTCGTTTTTCTTTTCAACATCTTCATCCATAAGTTGCTGAAGTGTCTTGCCCTTAATGTATTCAGAAACGATAGCCCATTTACCCTCAATCATTGTTACTTCAAGAATTTTTGGAATATTAAGTCCTGTTTCTTCAATACGAGCCTGATTAAGAGCTTCGTTAAGAACGTCTGCCTTTGAATAATCTTCGTTAAAAACCTTAACGCACTTATCGCCATCACGGTAGATAGTTTTGTTATTTCTTACTGCTATTACTCTATCAAGTTTCATTTCAGTTTCCTCCTTAATTATGCCTTTTTACCTTTACGGTATGTTACTTTAACTTCGTCAACTTTAGCGCCTTCTTCAATGTGAGATGCTGTTGGCATATCTGCTTCGGTGAAATGTTTGCCATAGTAAGCATTGAGATACATCTGCTTGATTTCGCTCATAAGAGGATATCTTGGGTTAGCACCTGTGCACTGGTCGTCAAATGCCTGCTCAACCATTTCATCAAGGTTGTCAAGGAACACTTTTTCGTCAATATTATAATCTTTAATTGTTTCCTTGATACCAACTCTTGCTTTAAGGTCGTTAATAGCTTTAATGAGATTTTCAAGTTTTTCTTCGTTAGTTGTACCGCCAAGTCCAAGGTAATCAGCGATTTCTGCATAACGAGCAAGTGTGTGTGGGTGGTCATACTGTGAGAATGTACCCATCTTTGCAGGTGCTTCACTTGCATTGAAACGAAGAACTTCTTCAATCATAAGAGCGTTTGCTACACCGTGTGGAAGATGGTGGAAAGCACCGAGTTTATGAGCCATTGAGTGACAAACACCCAAGAATGCGTTTGCAAAAGCCATACCCGCCATTGTAGCAGCATTTGCCATCTTTTCTCTTGCTTCAACATCTGTCTGACCGTTTTCGTATGCACGAGGAAGATATTTGAAGATATTCTTAAGTGCCTGTAATGCAAGACCATCTGTATAATCTGTTGCAAGCATTGCAGCATAAGCTTCAACTGCGTGAGTTACAGCGTCGATACCTGATGCGGCTGTGAGTCCTTTTGGAGCTGACATATGGAAATCAGTATCAATGATTGCCATGTTAGGAAGAAGCTCATAGTCAGCAAGAGGATATTTAACACCTGTTGCTTCATCTGTGATAACTGCGAAAGGTGTAACTTCTGAACCTGTACCTGCTGATGTAGGAACAGCGATAAAGTATGCCTTTTCGCCCATCTTGGGGAATGTATATACACGCTTACGGATATCGATAAATCTCATTGCCATATCCATAAAGTCTGCTTCAGGATGTTCATACATAACCCACATAATCTTTGCGGCGTCCATTGCAGAACCACCGCCAAGTGCGATGATTGTATCTGGCTTGAATGCTGCCATCTGTGCAGCACCTTCTTTAGCATTACCAAGTGTTGGGTCTGGCTGAACATTAAAGAATGTTGTATGTGCTATACCCATTTCATCGAGCTTGTCTGTAATTGGCTTTGTGTAGCCATTTTCATAAAGGAATGTATCTGTTACGATAAATGCTTTCTTTGAACCACGAACTGTACGAAGCTCATCAAGAGCAACAGGTAAGCATCCTTTCTTAATGTATACCTTTTCAGGTGCGCGGAACCAAAGCATATTTTCCCTTCTTTCTGCTACTGTCTTAATATTGATAAGGTGTTTAACACCAACGTTTTCTGATACTGAGTTGCCACCCCATGAACCACAACCAAGTGTAAGTGATGGAGCAAGTTTGAAGTTGTAAAGGTCACCGATACCACCGTGTGATGAAGGTGTATTAACAAGAATACGGCAAGTTTTCATTCTCGCTGCAAAAGCGTTGAGCTTTTCTGTCTCTGTAACTTCGTTAAGGTAAACTGAAGATGTATGACCGTAACCACCGTCTGCAACAAGATGTTCTGCTTTTGAAAGAGCATCTTCAAAATCAGTTGCTTTATACATAGCAAGAACAGGAGAAAG
>CALBNX010000074.1 GCA_937896885.1 uncultured Clostridia bacterium | reverse complement strand
TGGCACGATATGGGCAAAGGCTTGGTGTTTGATGATATTTTGCAATGGGATAAATGGCAAAAGGCAACGCTAAAAGACCAAATACAAATTAACGATGGTTTGATAATGCACGATGAAAACCAAATAGTTTATGAAATAAATGGCAGCAAAAAAGAGTGTATATGCAATAACGCCAAGTTATCTCTTTACAAGGACCGATTTGAGATAGAAATGGGCAATCAAACTAAAACAATTCCTGTTGAGAATGTGAAAAAAATCAACTTTGCATCAAAGCAGTCACTTACGCTGGTTGATAATGAAAAATATTACTCCATTGACAGTCAAATTCCACGTTCAGCAGAGAAATATGTTGTTGCATGGCATACAATTATGGGTAAAGAGTGGGTTTAGAGAAATGGTAAATAATTCAGAAAGAGGTTTTTACAATGCTCAAAGCGTTAGAAAATATAAAGATTAAGGATTTCTTTTCAGTTCCAAATTTAATAACATATTTACGATTTGCACTCATCCCTGCAATTATATGGGCATATTGCATGCTTGAAAACGGTACTTTGACCGCTGTGCTTGTAGCAATTTCAGCACTTACTGATGTCCTTGACGGAAAAATCGCCAGAAGATTTAATCAAGTAACAGATGTAGGCAAAGCACTTGACCCTGTTGCTGACAAACTGACGCAAGCGGCTATGATGTATTGTTTATTATCAAAATATGAGTTGATGTTACCTGTTTTGATAGTTCTCGTAGTTAAAGAGGTATTTATGGTTGCTACTGCACTTTGGGAAACAAAAGCCACAAACCAAATTAACGGTGCATTGTGGTATGGAAAAGCCTGTACTGTATTCCTATATGCAGTAATGCTTGTTCTGATGTTCTTCCCTAACATTCCGTTAATAGTTGCAAATATTCTTATTATTTTGTCAGGCGTTGCAATGATTGTATCAACTGCACTTTACGGAGTTTACAGATTCAAACGAATAAGAGAAGCTAACAAAAATAACACATATTCAAAATAATTCAATAGTAAATAACGGTGACAGTGCAAAAACGCATTGTCACCGTTTAATATTATGTAGCATTAACAAATTGGCTATTGTAAAGTTCAGTGCATATATATTTGATTGTCGGGCGGCGTTTTTTACCACTAAACTTATATACACTTTTCTTAAAGTATCATAGTATCATTAAATTGGACTTATAATTTTCCAGAGAAAACACATTGAAAAGTTCTAATCAAGACAGCAAAAAAACACCTTAACTCTAAATTGACTTCACAGCCACTCCCCTTTTACTCTTCTACATATGTAGCAAAAACCTGCCAATATTGTGATGTTGTCTTTTTAGGTCTGTCAGTTCTCATATCATAAAAATAGTAATGTGGCAGATATTGAAACTTATATACCTTTTGGAAATGTTGTGTTTCTTTTCTAAGGTCACCTTCATATTTTTTCAATTCAGGATGTTTCAACAAAAACTTATTAATATTATGCTCTACATCAAGCA
>CALBNX010000073.1 GCA_937896885.1 uncultured Clostridia bacterium | reverse complement strand
ACAAGCATTGTCGAAAGAGTTTTAGCAGTATAACCTGCCGGTGCAAGAGTTTCAACAAACTCAATAATATCTTCTCTTTTCCAACCGAAATTATATGACATACCAATTCCGGCGTGAGGACAACCATCACTCATAGCAACGAAAATATCGTTTTCTTGTAATTTGATGACTGATTTGAATATCTTTTTACCACCAATATTCATTTCAGTTTTTGGGTAATCCCAATTTTGTTCATCACGGATAATAATAGCGTGAGGATTATCATATTGAATAAGCTCAGCAGTGTGATTATTTTTAAGATGAATAATTGTAAATGTTGAATATGCAACACCTCTGACTGAACAAACAGGTAAAGTTGCCGCAATAGTTTCAACACATTCTTCAAGGGACAAGCCTTCAGCAAGCATTGTTGAAATAATTTTTGATGTAAGTGTAGAAAGAATACTTGCTTTTACACCGCTGCCGAGTCCGTCTGATAACACAATAACCGTAGAATCGTCACTTGGCTCAACTATATCAACGTGGTCACCACAAAGCTCTTCACCGTGATGATTTATACTTTTATATCCGATATCAGCACACAAATCATTCATTGGTAATTGACTCCTTAAGCTTTGCAAGAGCAATTTTTGTTTCAGCTGCTGTTTCACCAAGAAGTGATGCAATTTCTTGAACAATTCTCATTTGCTTATCTACAACCTTATCAGCAACCTCAATTGTCTGACGACTGATATCCTCTTTCTTTTCACGCTCTTTTTCTTCATCAGTAACATCACGCATAATGCTAATTAAAAGATGTGAGTCTTTATCGTGAACAACTGTCTGCTCAACATAGCGCTTATACTCAGCAAGGTAAACTCGCTCGTCACGGACTTCTCTGCCGCTACTCATAACATTCATAAATATTATTGGGTCAAGAATACGGATTACCTGGTCACCCAAAACATCAGAGGCTGAACGAATATTCATCATTCTTCTTGCAGCATCGTTAATTTGCTGAACCTCAAGCTGTTCATTAAGAACAATAAGTCCATTTGGTGAATTGTTAACAATAGTGTCAGAAAAGCTTTCCGCTTTATCCTTAAGGAATGGAAGACACATTGAAATTTCAGCCTTACCCTGAATAATTGCGATAGCCTTTTCACGACAAGTATTATATCCACAAGAACCGCAGTTAAGTTCCTGTGATGGCTTGAATTTACCCATCTGACGAAGAATGTTGTTTATTTCAATTTCAGATGGTTTTGTGTTTCTCTGTTCAATATAGGAAAAGGTCTTTTTAAGTTCGATAGTTTTTGGTTGAGCCACATCAAAGTCCTTTTCACCTGCGTAATTTGCAACCTCAATATAGTCCTTGATATTTGAGGTATGATGATATTTTTCAATAACAGGACCACCGACACAGCTACCTACACAAGCAGACATTTCTATAAAGCACTTATGTATTTTACCTTTTTCAAGGTCTTTTAAGACCTGAATACAGTTTTCGACACCATCAATTGCAACATAAGTGTAGCCTTTAACTTCACTCATAGTTTTAAGTATGCCACCTGTTGTAGGGAAGAAACGTGCACGACTGTAATCGTTGTTATCCTGAGTGTTTTCAATTTCAATATTATCTTCTTTAAGCCACTCTGAAAGCTCTTCAAAGGTTAAAACAGCATCGACAATACCGTCATAATACTGGGCTTCATCCTTTTTAGCAACACAAGGACCTACAAAAACCGTTTTTGCGTTTGGGATTCTCTTTTTGATATCTTGACAATGTGCCTGCATTGGCGACATAACATCTGCAAGATACTCAAGAACTGCAGGATAATGCTTCTGAATAAGAAGATTGATTGAATGACAACAGGAGGAAATAATCACATCTCGGTCTTCTTCCTCTAACATTCTCTCATATTCGTTTTTTACGATTGTTGCACCGATTGCAGTTTCCTCAACATCATAAAAGCCAAGCTTTTTAAGTGCTGTACGCATTGAGTCAATACCAGCACCATCATAGTTCGCAATAAATGACGGTGCAATACTTACAACAACAGGTTCACCACTCTGAAGGAATACTTTTACTTTTTCCACTTCGTTAACGATTTCCTTTGCATCCTGTGGACAAACAACAAAGCACTGACCGCATAAAATACATTCGTTACCGATAATATGCGCCTGATTTCCCGAAAAACGAATTGCTTTTACAGGACAGTGGCGGATACATTTATAGCAGTTTTTACAGTTTGATTTTTTAAGTGTCAAACAATTAGCCATTTACTGCTACTCCCTTTCATTTAAAATTTGCTTAGAACATTTTCCTGAAAAAATTCTTTAAAGTTCTCTTTTGTAATGCCCGTATGAACATCATCATCTATCTGAATAGTTACACCTACACGATTACACTTGCCGATACAAAAGCTACCGGCAAGTGTAATTTCATCTTCTAAATGATTTTGTTCAACGGCTTTTTGAAGAAGCTCTACTATTTCAGGAGAACCTTTCAAGTGGCATGAACTGCCAACACAAACCTGAATAATCATAATTTATTTTACCTTTGCAACTACTTCTTTAGCGAAGAATTCATCTACTGTATCAGGAGTTACTGAAAAGAAGTTATCATCTACAGTAACGCAAACACCCTGCTGACATTTACCCATGCAGAATGTGCCACCAAGTTCAACCTTGTCACCGAGTTTGTTTTCGTTGATAAGGTACTGAAGCTGTTCTACTACCTGACGTGAACCTTTGATATGACATGAACTACCAATACATACTGTAATTTTCATCTTTATTATCTCCTTATTCGTAATCTACAACATCTACCCAAGAAAGAAGGAATTCTCTTTCTTTTTCGTTACCTTTAACTGACTGTGAAGCAGCAACAATTGGCATCCACTTCTGAACATATTGTTTTG
>CALBNX010000072.1 GCA_937896885.1 uncultured Clostridia bacterium | reverse complement strand
CGTTTTCAATATTATAAATAATATTTTCTACATCAAGGTTTTCACTAACGGATATGGAATAATCTTGACTTTCATAAGAATTAAATAACATTGTCCAATATTTTTCTGTTTTTATTATTTGTGATGGAGCGTTTTCTTCAGGATATGACTTCAATACATTGAATTCTCGTTCTTCGTTTTTGGTAATGTAAGAACATCCTGATGTGAAAAGTAAAGATATAGAAAGAGTGATAATAAGAATCGGTGCTAATAATTTCTTCATATAAAAACCTCCTTTGTATACATAATAGCAATATGCATGTAGATAGTCAATATAAAAAATTTTTATAGGTATTTTGGATTTTTGTGGCAGGATACGCTGTATTCTTTGAAATGCCGACTGTTCCGTACATTTACGGCATTTCATCCGTACTTGCGATTTCACAGTCCACAAATGCTATCGCGCATTTATGGCTGCTTCGACGAACCTACAGTTCTCATCCTGCCACAACAAAACGAAAAATAGAAGGCATCACCTAAAGGTAATACCTTCTATTCTGGCTGGGGTGGCAGGATTCGAACCTACGAATGCAGCAGTCAAAGTGCTGTGTCTTACCGCTTGACGACACCCCAATATTAAATTGGTGTTTAAAACTCCGCTATGAGAAGCGGAGTTTTAATTTAGTGGGGTGGATAATCGGATTCGAACCGATGGTCTCCAGTGCCACAAACTGGCGCTTTAACCAACTAAGCTATACCCACCATATATATCAGCGTATAAAGCCTTTGAACTTTTACGCTGACTTGGCACGCTGAAAGGGATTCGAACCCCCGACCCTCTGCTTAGAAGGCAGATGCTCTATCCAACTGAGCTATCAGCGCATATGGAGCGGGTGATGGGAATCGAACCCACACGACCAGCTTGGAAGGCTGGGATTCTACCATTGAACTACACCCGCATTCAAAGGACGCTAATTAGTTTATCATAAGGTGCTTTTTTTGTCAATATATTTTTTGTTGAAATTAAAAGAAATTTCATAAAATATTATTGCAATTTTCACAGAAATTTAATAATATAAAAAGGTAAACAAAAACAACAAGGTGATTTAATGAAAATTGTAATTTTAACTGCCATCGGTGTTGGTTTTGCAACAGTTTTTGGTAGTTTTATAGGTTTTGCACTTAAAAAAATTCCACATAAATTTAACGATATTGTTTTAAGCTTTGCCGCGGGTATAATGCTCGCTGCCGCAGTGCTTGGTCTCATTGTTCCTGCCGTTGAAAGCACAACTGGTTTAGGTGGACTTTTAGTTGTTATCGCAGGCATAATCTGTGGTGCAGTTTTTCTTAGTATGATGGACCGTGTTGTGCCCCACCTACATAATATAGCAGGTGTTGACAAAGAATCCCATCCAGATAATGCATCACAACTCAACAGAGTTATATTGTTCGTATTGGCGATTGCAATTCATAATCTTCCCGAAGGCATTGCAGCAGGTGTAAGCTTCGGCACAGGTAATATTGCCGATGCAATAACTGTTTCAGGTGGTATTGCTCTTCAAAACATCCCAGAAGGTATGGTGATTATCGCTCCAATGCTTAATGCTGGTGTGCCAAAACGCAGAGCGTTCTTGATTGCTCTTGCAACAGGTCTTGTTGAAGTTGTCGGTACAATGATAGGCTATTTCGTCGTTTCAATTTCTGTTGCAATTTTACCTTTTGCTCTGGCTTTTGCAGGGGGAACAATGCTCTATGTAATAAGTGATGAAATGATTCCTGAAACTCATTCTCACGGCTATGAAAAAGGCGCAACATTCTCACTTCTCGTTGGCTTTTGTGTAATGCTTGCTATGGATGTTTTACTTGGCTGATATTTTAATAAAAGGACTTGCAAAATTTTAACACCTTCCGCATATAGTGTCGGGAGGTGTTTTTTTTATGTTACTTGCGTTATTACAAAGTGTATCAACAAATATTCTCTATTTTATGCTTCACCTTTCAACAAATAGTTCATTCCCCGAACCTTTGAGCGCCAAAGAAGAAAGAGAAGCCTTTGAAAAGTTTCACCGTGATGGCGACATCAATGCAAGAAATAAACTTGTGAATCACAATATGAGATTAGTTGCTCATATTATCAAAAAATATTATGCCAATTATTCCGACCAAGAAGATATCATATCAATCGGCACAATTGGACTAATAAAAGCTATCAATACTTTTGATTATACTCGTGGACCAAGACTTGCAACTTATGCTTCAAGGTGTATTGAAAACGAGATTTTTATGCATTTTCGCGCGAAGAAAAAAAGTGCAGTTGAAATCTCAATGGATGAGCCAATCGACACCGATAGTGAGGGCAATCCATTGACATTTACTGATATAATCTATTGTGACGAAACTGTCTTTGATGATGTTGATTTGAAAATGAAATCTGAAAAGTTATATGAGTATTTAGAAAACATCAAAGACGAGAGAAATAAGCAGATTATAATAATGCGGTATGGTCTTTATGATACCGACCCAATGACACAACGAGAAATTGCAAAAAAACTTGGTATATCCCGTTCTTATGTATCCAGAATTGAAAAGAAAACCATAGATGAACTACGCGCCCTTTTCGGCATCGACGAAGACGATTAACAACCACAAATTTGAATTTGTCGGGGAAATTGAAACTGACAGCGGAAAACACAAAAGCGCCCCTTGTCAAAGGGGAGAGGGCCACGAAGTGGCGAGGGGATTCTTGTTGTTGCATAATGAATCCCTCCACCGCTGTCGCGGTTCCCCTCCCTTTAACAAGGGAGGCTACCCGACAAACCCTAATTTATCTAATCCTTTTCGTCACAATTACCAATTAACAGCAAATATTCTTGTAGCCTTTATCACTTGTAAAAATCCCCCTAAAAGATTAGAATTAAATCATAAAATATTTTGGAGGGATGTTTATGAAAAAGACATTACAAAAAACTCTTGCTGTTGTAATGGTAATTGCAATGATTTTCTCACAGATGGCAATTATGGCGTCTGCAGTTGAATCAGATGTTGTCAGCATAACAGCAGTGGCTCAAGACCCTTTGATTGAGGGATATCATGGGTATTGGGAATTTGATGAATATTGGGATGAAGAACTTGAACAGTGGTTATATACTGAAGAATACTTCCGTTATAACCCTAGCAGTGCAAACCTGATATTCACATTAACTTATGAGGATGGTACAGAAATCATAGGTACTGAAAGTGAAATCTATGATGCAACTGGTTATTGGCCTGATGTATATTATGACCAGACCTATGACAACCAATGGGGCGTTGGTGTGCACGAAAGCAGAATTGGAATTTTTGATGTCGAAGGCACAGTCCAAGTGGAAGTCATTGAAAATCCTATTGAAAGCATCGAGGCAGTGCCAGCATATGATTTGATTGAAAATTGGGATGGCTATTACACAACTGATTATTATTGGGATGAAGAGTTACAAGAAGATGTAGAATCTGAAGAATATTTCTATTATGGCGATGTTTATAATAGTGATTTCTTTGAATTTACAGTAACATATAAAGATGGCAGTATTTATACAGGCAACAGAAATGATATTTATGATGCAACAAACTATTGGGCTGATGTAAATTCTGCACAGAATCATGAGAATCCATGGGGTGTAGGCTCTCATAATGTTGAAATTTCACTTCTTGGCAAAACAATAGCAGTGCCTGTTAATGTTGTTGAATGTCCTGTTGAAAGCATTACTGTTACTCAGAAAAAAGACCTGATTGAAGGTGTTCATGGCTATTATACAACTGATTCTTTATATGGTGAAGATGGCGAATATATTGGTGAAACTGATAAATATTTCTATTATAATCTTGATGAGGCTGATTTAGAATATACTGTCACATATAAAGATGGTACAGTATATAAAGGAGATAGTTGGGAAATTCATGAGCAAACCGATTATTATATTGAAGTTAATTATTATCAGAGTTATGATAATCAGTTTGTAATCGGCAACAATGATGTTCCTATTTCTTTTTTGGGATACGAAACAACAGCACAGGTTAAGGTTTTAGAATCTCCACTTGATTATTTGATTGTAGATGATATAACCTTAATTAAAAATGCTGATGGTTATTGGTCTTGTGATGAAGAATGGGACGAAGAACTTGAAGAATGGGTTCGTTATAACGAATATTTCCATTATCAGGTTGTTCCAAGCTATACTGCGGTTATGAAAGATGGCACAAGATACGAATCTGATAGTGATGGCGACATTTTATACAATGACTGTTGGATTGGTATGTATTATGCTATTGACCAATCTTATGAAAATCAATGGGATATTGGTGAATATGAAATAAATGCTACCTTTATGGGACAGGAAGTTTCTTTCACAGTTGAAGTTATTGAAACTCCAATTGAAAATATGACATTCACTCCTGTAAGAGACCTTATTATCGGTCTTGATGATTATGAAGATTATTATTATTGGAATGACTTCAATGTTGTAATCGAGTATAAAGATGGTACAGTTGAAGAATGTCTCGCAAGTGATTTATACAGAGAATATGGTTATGAGTGCCAAGTTTCAGACATTGAGTTTGTTTCTGACTATGTAAGTGTAGGTACAGTTGAATTTATGGGCTATAAAGGTGAATTTGAAGTAACCTTTATCGATAATCCTTATGAATCAATCACAATCAGTGGAACAAATGAGCTTGTAATAAGCTTTAATAAGCCTGATGGCACAAGTGATGTTGCAAAAGTAAACCAATGTCAGTGGTTTATGGGCGGTGCTGGAGTGGTTGCAGGATATATCTATACAGACAAAGGTGAATATCCGGCATATTACTATTATGATTTTGATGAAGAAACTGAGATAGAATATCCAACTAAGAATGTAAGAATCTCTATCGGTGAGATGGAAAGTAATACTCTTGAAGAACACAACTGGCTTCATGCTTTCACTATGAGCCAGGATTTGTATGGTATTATCCAGATGTATCAGGACGATGTTTGTGAACATTACTATGATAGAGAGTTTACAGGCTTGGATATTGCAAATTCTAACTACAATATAACTGATATCGGCACTATTTCCGCAATGAACTTGGGATGGGAATATGAGTATGAATTTTATGAAGAAGAAGTAAATGACAGTTATTATTACTACATGGTATTTGATGCTGATGATGTTATAGAAATGATTGAGGAAACATTTAATGTTTCAAACGTTGACATCACCAAACATGCAGGTTACAGAAGTGCAGACCATACAGTTCTCATTCCTGAGTGGGGTGGCTATGGCGATGTGTCAGATATTAACTATAGTCTTGAATACATTGGTGGTAAATGGTATGCTACAAGAGAACTTTATTGGTATTATTCAGGTAAAACCGAATATATCAACCTAGTTCTTAGTGATGACATTTTAGTTGAAAAAATCACTTTTGGTAATCAAAGCCTCAATGGTTGGATAAATGAAAACGGCAAATGGGCATACTATGATAACGGTATTAAACTCACAAACCAATGGAAAGCAGACAGCCAAGGTTGGTGTTATTTAGGTGCAGATGGATATATGCTCACAAACGCATTAGCAAAAGATAGTCATGGTTGGTGCTTCGTTGGCTCAAATGGTTATATAGTATATAACAAATGGGTGCAATATGATGGCAAATGGTACTTTATTGACTCTAACGGCTATACAGTATCTAACCAGTGGAAAAAAGACTCACAAGGCTGGTGCTATCTTGGTGCAGATGGATATATGCTCACAAACGCATGGGTTAAAGACTCAACAGGCTGGTGCTATGTAAGCTCAAGTGGTTATATTGTATATAATCAGTGGGTAAATGATGGCGGTAAATGGTACTTTGTTGACGCAAATGGCTACATGGTATCTAACCAATGGAGAAAAGACTCACAAGGCTGGTGCTATTTAGGTTCTGATGGCGCAATGCTCACAAATGAATGGGTTAAAGACTCAATAGGCTGGTGCTATGTTGATTCAAGTGGTTATATTGTATATAATCAATGGGTAAATGATGACGGTAAACGTTATTTTGTTGATGCAAACGGCTACATGGTAACTAACAAATGGCTCAAAGATGGCGATGATTGGTACTATGTTGGTGCAAATGGTTCTTGTCTAACTAATCAGTGGATGAAAGATAGCATTGGCTGGTGCTTCTTAGATGAAAACGGCAAAATGGTAACAAACGCTATGGTAACAGATAGCCACGGTATTTGTTTTGTAGGTGAAAACGGTTATTGGCAATCTAACGTTATAATTGACGACGGTAATGGCTACTTGTATTTTGACGAAACAGGTTATTTAGCAACTGACGTTGTAGTTTATGACGGAATTGGTTATAGATATTTCGACGAAACAGGTTATATGGTAACTGACACATGGCTCACAATTGAGGGCGAATCTGTCTATGTCGATTCTAACGGATATTTAGATATTTAGTAAAAGAACAAACATCCACTCGCAACTAAGCGGGTGGATGTTTATTTATATATTTGTTGAAAACTCACACTGTTTTTGCTATAATAATACTATATTTTTTCGCGAGGTATTATTTATGAGCAAAGTGACACAAAAAATGTATGAACTATTGGGCTATTGGGGTCCATATTCAAAGAAATATAGCGGTATTTCAAGAATTGTTGACCACAAAACAGAAGGTGGCGTCCGTTTTGACTGCGTTGTGAGTCCTGCTATTGAAAACGCTGATTCTCGCGTACCAAATGTTACTGTGCCAGTGGGCGTTCACCCTTGGGAAGCAAAGGCTGATTATTCATTCTATTCATATCGTTATGACCTTGAATGGAAAGACAAGGTTTATGCTGATGTATCTTTTACAAAGCTTGATAGCGATAGTGTACTCGTGCGCACAGAGTTTGTAAATAATACTGAAATTATGCAGATTTGTTTGCTTAATCTTTTCTCTGCAGTCGAATATCCAAATGTTTTCACAACAACACCTGTTTTACCCGAGAAAAATATATTTATAAAAGCACTTGATTATAAGTCATATGATTATAACACAACTCGTCCTTGGGACAAGCAGGTTATTGACGCTATGAAAAAAGGTGAATTTTTTGACGACGGATTCACTTATCATAAAGGACTTGGTGATAGAGATAACAACCGTTATATTTTGCCTAAATATTCTAAACTTGGTGAAGAAGCAGGGGATAGAATCACTTATGATTTAGGTGATATTTCAAAATTCAATAATCCTACTCTCCACATTCGTTACAGAACAACTGACGATAAAGATAGCGTATGGACTTTGAACGGGCAAGAACTCAAATTCAAATCAGCAGAAAGTTTTGATGTTTTGTCAATTCCATTCAACCTTTCAAGCGTAATTCTTACATCTTGTGGCACGGGTGGAATTGAGTTTGATTTTCTTGCAGTAACTGAAGCGGGCGAAACGGTTTCAACCAATAGTAAAAAGCACAATTTCTATCCACAAATCAAAACTACTGACGATAACGGCAAGCTCGTTTCTTATAAATATGATGGTGTTGACGGTGAATTCTATGTAAAAACATTTAACCCATCAACTCGTTGCCGTGATTTTAATACAGGTTGTCTTGAAGATAGCCCAACAGCTCGAATATCACAACCTGATGAGAGCTTTCAGAATATGCTTGAAACATTCTCAGGCTCATTTTCAGAAAAGCATAGCGACGAAGGCTTTTATCATAACACAGTTATTCATACTCTCTATGTTGAGCCACGCACAACCCATATTGAATATGCTGTGCTCTCATTCGGCGAAACCGAGTATAAAACAACAGAAGAATATGAAAAAATCTATGAAAAAGCGTATAACTCTCTTGAAAAATTTGACTTGAATTTGGCAGGTAAAACTTATGAATTCTCAAACAGAATTCTTCGTTCTACTGTGTTTCAGAATACTGTTTATCCGCTTTACAGAAACGGCGAATATGTTGTTCACCATACACCCGGCAAGCGTTGGGATTCATTCTACACATGGGATTCAGGCTTTATCGGTCTTGATATGATTGAATTTGCACCAAATATTGCTGACTATATTCTCGAAACATATTTGACAGACAATAAAGAGTGGGCATTCCTTTTGCATGGCTCACCAGTACCTGTGCATATTTATCAATATCTCGAAATGCTCAAAAGGGCAAATGATAAAACAGAATTACTCGCATATTATGACAGAGTAAAAATGTTCTATGACTTCCTTGCAGGTAAAATCAATGGCTCTACAACCACAAAATTCAATAGTGGACTTACAACAACCTTTGATTATTTCTATAATTGTAGTGGTATGGATGACTTGCCACCACAAAAGACAATGTATGCTGAAAATAAGCAAAAATGGATGACACCTTGCATTTCATCATCACAGGTAATTCGTTGTGCAAAAATTCTTTATATGGTAGCGGACTTGCTCGAAAAAGAAGACGACAAAGCAACATATCTCAATGATATTGAAAGAGTGTCAAATGCATTGCAAAAATACTCTTGGGATGAAGATTGTGGCTATTTCTCTTATGTAGTTCACGACGAAAATGGTGACGCAAAAGAGCAATACAGAACTGCAGATGGTGAAAACTTAAACAAAACAATGGATGGCATTTATCCAATCATTGCAGGTGCAGTTACAAAAGACCAACGCGACAGAATTCTTGCTCATTTAAAGAGCGACGACGAAATGTTCAGTCCTGTTGGTATCAGCGCAGTTGATAAGTCAGCATCATATTACATAACAAACGGTTATTGGAACGGTAATGTGTGGCTTTCTCATCAATGGTTTGTGTGGAAAACTATGCTTGATTTAGGTGAAACCGATTTTGCGTTCAAAATTGCAAAAACTGCACTTGATGCTTGGAAAAGAGAAGTGGAATACTCATATTACACATTCGAAATGTTTAATATTACATCAGGTCGTGGTGGTTGGTTCCATAATTTTGGTGGGCTTTCAACACCTATTAATATCTGGACTAACGCATATTTCAAACCAAAAACACTTTCAACTGGTCTTGATATAATGGTTATGAACAGTCAATTTAATGAAGATGCAACTGAAATGACGTGTTCAATAAAATATTATGGCAATAATGAAAAATATTCATTAATTGCTGTAATGAGTGATAGCTTTGACTATTCTGTTACTGTCAATGGCGAAAAGGCTGATTTCTTTATCCGTGATAACGGAATTATTGAAATCACATTGAGTGGTAACGTTAAAAATGCAGATATTAAAATTGCAAAGAATTAACTGGTATAATCTTCAATAATTTGTTGAAGTTCAGAAGTGCTTTCAGTACGAATGCCATTTTTTAGCAGTTCTCTGTCGTGCTGTGGCAAAACTGAAACATAAGAATCATAAACATCAATGGGTATTGTGTCATCATTTTTAAAAACTGCAATTTTCCCTTGATATTCTGTGATAGTGTAATAGTCAATAGGGGGTATATATGGATTTTCCCTCATATATTCGCTCATATCCCTGTTGAGTAAAAAATAAAGAAAGCACAAAATAATAACACATAAAATAAAGAACAAGAATATTTTTCGGTTTCTTTGAATCATAATATAGTCATCCTTTTGTTTTTGGAAAAATTATCTTGTCTGTATTTTTAGCAAAATTATTACAAATTATTAAAATTTAATTATTTTCTAAAAAATACTAAACATTTTAAGGTTTTTGTGCTATACTTGTTTATGTGTTATAAAAACTGCATCTATTAAAAGCAGTTTTGGAGGATAAATATGAGAAAAAAGACCTCAAACAAAAAGAGAAAAATGTCTCCAAAATTAAAGAAATTGTTGAAAATCCTTGCACCAATCGTGTTCACAGGGTTACTTGTGTGCGTGATTTTGGGCGTTTATGTGGTTTCTGATGTTATCGGTCGTGTTAATGGTGAAAGAATCATTGACTTAGATTTCTATAAGCAAAATCAGGACCAGACAACCATTATTTACGCTGACGATGAAGAAGGCAACCCAGTAGAGCTGGTTAAACTTCACGGCGAAAAGAATCGTGTCTGGGTTGATATGGAAAATATGTCAGAATGGATGCCGAAAGCTTTTCAGGCTCTTGAAGACGAGCGTTTTCGTGAGCATAAGGGTGTTGACTGGTTTAGTTCAACTTTTGGTATTTTAAGGTCAGTTATTCAAGATGGTGACATTCGTGGCGGTTCAACAATCACAATGCAGCTCATTAAAAACCTGACCGGTGAAAACGGAAAAAGCATCAATAGAAAATATAATGAAATGATTTCTGCTTTGAATTTAGAGAAGAATTACGAAAAAGATGATATTATTGAGGCATATCTTAACACAATTTATCTTAGCCATAACTGTTACGGTGTGCAGACTGCCGCTGAAACATATTTTGGTAAAGATATTTCAGAACTCAATATTGCTGAGTGCGCATCTATTGCGGCAATTACACAATGGCCTGCAGAATACGACCCCTTGTGGCAACCTGAAGCAAATAAAAGACGTCAGGAATTGTGCCTTAAAAAGATGTATGAACAGAAGATGATTACAAAAGAGCAATATGACGAAGCAGTTGCTTTTGAACTCATCTTTACAAATAGTGAAAATTATGTTGAAAAAAATAATGACAAAAATGAGATAACATCAAAGAATGAGATTTATAGCTATTATGTTGACTATGTAATTGATTCTGTTATCAAAGACCTTAAAGCAGCAGGTTATTCACATTATGAAGCAACAAAAATGATGTATTCAGGTGGTCTTCGCATTTATTCAGCTGTTGACACTAAAATTCAGGATATTGTTGAAGATGTTTATGAAAACCGTACTAATTTCCCAAGTGAAAGAGCATCATCAACAAAAGAATTGGCTCAGTCTGCAATGACAATTATGGATTATAGTGGACGAGTTGTAGCAATTGTTGGCGGCGCAGGTGAAAAGACAGAAAATCGTTCAAATAATAGAGCTGTTTCTGCTGTCCGTCAACCTGGTTCGTCAATCAAACCTCTCAGTATTTATACTGCTGCAATCGAAGAAGATTATGCAACATGGTCTTCAAAAATCAAGAACTATGGCATTACTTGGAAGGGTAAGCGCTGGCCTGATAACTATGGTGGAAACCCTGGTGACCCAAATAGTTATGTAACAACTCAATATGCACTTTCAATTTCATATAACACAGTTCCTGCTCAGCTTCTTATGATGATGGGCTTTAAGACAAGTTATAGCTATCTCACAGAAAAATTCCATATTTCAACTATGAATGATAAAATCGATAGCACAGCACCATCAACACTTGCGACAGGTGGTTCAAATGGTGGTTGCACAACTCTTGAAATGGCTGCGGCGTTTGCTGCTTTCGGTAATGGTGGTAAATATTTTGAGCCATATTGCTATACAAAGGTTACAGATAGCACAGGTCAGAATATTCTTCTTCAGAAGAGCCCAGAAGGTGAACAGATTATGTCACCTGAGACTGCTTATGTTATGAATCAAATGCTCAGAACTGTTATGCAAGGCCCTGTTGGTACTGGTCGTGCATATAATGTTAAAGGATTTACATCTTTTGCAAAATCTGGTACAACAACAAACAACTATGACAGATGGATGGTAGCGGGTACACCTTACTATATCAGTGCTGTTTGGTTTGGCTATGACCAGAATAAACAGGTTAATGTCAGCAGTAACCCTGCAGGTATGATTTATAAAACTGTTATGGACAGAATTCATAAGAATCTTGCATCTAAGAATTTTGAAAAATATACAGATAAAGTAACACAGCGTTCTTATTGTACAGTTTCAGGCTTGCTTGCAGGTGACGGTTGTAAATCAACTGCATCAGGCTGGTATAAAACTTCAAATCTTCCGGCTAAATGTGCAGGGTGCGTTGACCCAGGTGGAAATGGAACAACACTTCCTGAAAGCACAACTGCTGTTACACCTGTAACACCACAAAACCCAACCGAGACAACAACACAGACACCGCCTGAAACAACAACACAAGCACCTGTGCAACAAGAAACACCAGTTGTTGAACCAGCTGCATAAGTACAGCCCATCTCTCGATGGGCTTTTATGGTTTATATAATATTCGATTATCAGGGTGATATTTTATGAAAAACAGAACAAAAGCATATTTAGTTCTTCAAGATGGAACAATCTTTGAAGGCTATTCAATGGGTAAAAGCGGATTAACAATTGGTGAAGTTGTCTTCAATACTTGCACTTCTGCTTATACTGACATTTTGTCAGACCCTACATATTATGGTCAAATTGTTGCACAAACATATCCACTTGCAGCAAATCGCGGTATTATTCGTAATAAAGATGAAAGCACAATTATGTCAAACGGATATATTGTCCGTGAATGGTGCGACATTTGTTCAGATGGTGCTGAAATCACTCTTGATGAATACCTTTCACAATGTGGTATCGTTGGCATTTGCGGTATTGATACACGTCGTCTTACAAGATATCTTCGTGATAAAGGCTATGTGAATGGTGCAATTACTGATAATATCGACAACCTTGATGAATTACTCCCACAGATTAAGGCTTATACAGTTTCAGGCGCAGTCCGTGAAATTACAATTAAAGAGCCAATCGAGATGAAAGGTGAAAATGCAAAATATAATATTGTCGCAGTTGATTTTGGTTCGCCAAGAAAACAACTCAACGCATTTTTGCTCAATGGTTGCAATGTAACTTTTGTTCCTGCTTTTAGCACAGTTGCTGATATTATGAAATATAATCCCGATGGCGTTGTGCTTTGCGATGGCCCGGCTGACCCTGATGACGAGCCAGAAATCATTGAGATTATTCGTGAAACAATAAAAAAAGATATTCCTGTTTTTGCAATCGGTCTTGGTCATCAGATGTTAGCTTTGGCAAATGATTTCAAGATTATCAAGATGGAAAAAGGTCATCGTGGTTCAAATCAACCTGTTAGAATTGAAGGTACCGATAAAATTATGATTACTGACCAAAATCACGGTTATGCAGTTGAAAAATCCTCTGTTAATAGTGATGTTGCAGACATCATAATGACAAATATAAACGATAATACAGTTGAAGGTCTTTGTTATAAGAAATTCAAAGGACTTTCAGTTCAGTTTACACCAAAAGGTGATATTGACAGTAGCACAGGTTTTATTATTCGTGATTTCTATAAGATGATGGACGGTGAAGATAATGAATAAATTTGAAAAAATCCTTGTTCTTGGTGCAGGTCCAGTTAAAATTGGTCAGTCACTTGAATTTGACTATTCTGCATTACAGGTTTGCAAAGCCCTCAAAGAAGAAGGTATAACTGTAATTTTTGCTAACTCAACACCGTCAGCGTTGGCAACTGATAAAGAGTTTGCTGACAGAGTTTATATTGAACCACTCAACATCGAGAGCATTAAGAAAATTCTTGAAAAAGAAAAGCCAGACGCACTTCTCTCAACAGCAGGTGGTGACGATAGTCTTGAATTAAGCCTTGAACTCAGTCAAAATGGATATCTCGAAGAAACAAACACAATCCTTATTGGTATAAATCAAGATGTTATCCGTAGTGTTAAAAATAGGCATTCATTCGTTGAAGCACTTGACGAAATGAACGAGCCAACAGTGCCGGCACTTGTTGTAAATGGCGTTGAAGAGGCTTGCGATTTTGCAGATAAAGTAGGTTATCCTGTAATCGTTCGTCCTGCTTATACACCTGACAGAGAAAGCGCAGAGTATTGCTATAGTCGTGAAAGTCTTGCGGTGAAAGCAGAAAAAAGCCTTGAAACTTCAATAGTTAGTCAGATTCTCGTTGAAAAGAGTATCGCAGGTTGGAAAGAACTTGAATTTGAAGTAATGCGGGATAAAGCAGATAACTGCATCAGCGTGGGTAGTGTTGAAAGTGTTGACCCCGTTGGTATTCATACAGGTGACTCAATCGTTGTAATTCCTGCACAAACTCTCACAGATTCAGAGTTTACCCGTCTTCGTAGAGCAGCGAGAAAAATCGTTTCTCGTTTGGGCATTGAGGGTAGCTGTAATGTTCAGTTTGCTTTAAGTCCTGATGGCAAGGAATATGTCGTAACAGGAGTTGACCCTCGTGTGAGCCGTACATCTGCTCTCGTTTCAAAAGCGACAGGGTACAGAATTGCTTATGTTTCAGCAAAAATTGCGCTTGGTAAAACTTTGTTTGAAATTGAGAACGATATAACAGGTTGCACAACTGCTTGCAGTGAACCTGCACTTGATTACTGCGCAGTTAAATTCCCTAAATGGTCATTTGATAGTTTTGGTGATGCTAAGCGTACACTTGGTACAATGATGCAGGCGACAGGTGAGTGCCTTACAATCGGCACAGGCTTTGAACTTGCGTTTATGAAAGCGGTCAGAAGTGTGAATAAGAGCCATACACCAAGACTCGAACAGTTTGAAAATATTACTGATGACGAACTTAAAAATATTATTAGTCTTGCTGATGACCGTCGAATTTTTGCGATTTATGAAGCACTTTACCGTGATTTTAATATTGACGAAATAAACAAAATTACAAACATTGATAAATGGTTCTTATTTAAACTTAAAAATATTGCAGAAACACAGAAAACTATTGAAAAGAATAATAGTTTTGAAGTGTATGAATATGCAAAGAATATGGGATTCACCGACTTTGCCATTGAGCAAATCCGTGGTGAAAAACCAGAATACGAACTCAATGCGGTGTTTAATTCTATTGACACTTGCTCTGCAGAATTTGATGCTAAAAAGCCATATTTCTATTCTGTTTATGGCGCAGATAACGAAGCAGAAATATTTATAAATGCAAATAAAACAGACAAGAAAAAAGTTTTAGTAATTGGTAGTGGTCCTGCAGTTACAGGTCGAAGTGGTGACAGTGATTATTGCACAGTTCATTGTGTAAAATCATTAAAAAATCAGGGCTTTGAAGTTCTTCTTCTCAACAATAACCCTGCATCAGTTACAACAGATTATAATGTAGCAGACAGAGTGTATTTAGACCCACTTACAGATGAAGATATTTCAAGTGTAATTAGAACAGAAAAGCCTGATTATGCCGTGCTTCTTTTTGGTGGTGAAGATGCAATCAAAAAGTCAGAATTATTAAAGAATGCAAATGTTGAAATAATCGGTGCTGATTTTGATTTCTTCAGAAAAATATCAAATAAAATTGAATTCTTCGATATCCTTGATGATGCTAATGTTAAGCATACAAGCAGTAAAAAAGTATTTGTTGGCACTTGTATCGAAGCACACATCATTTCAGACGGTGAAGATTTCTTCATCCCTGCACTTTGCGAACACATTGAAAAAGCACATATCAATTCAGGTGACTCAATTTCAGTTGTTCCAACAATCAGTATCAACGATTCAATTCGTGAAATCTTGCTTGAATATGTTGGTGCAATCACAAAAGAACTCAAATTCAAAGGTGCAGTTGATATGCAGTTTGTTGCATTTGATAATAATCTCTATGTGACAAAAGCATCTGTAACAGACACAACTCTCGTTCCATTTATGACAAAAGCATCAGGAATTGATATTACTGATATTGCCGTTCGTTGTATGGCTGGTGAAAAACTTGCTGATATGGGTGTGGCGGTTGGAACAATCTCAAATTCTGACAAGTTCTTTGTTCGTGTACCTGTGTTTAGCTTTGAAAAACTTAAGGGAGCAGATATGCTTCTTGGTGAAAAAACAAAGTCAACAGGTGACGTTATGGCGATTGGTGACACCTTCGATAATGCACTTCTTAAGGGTATGATTGCATCGGGCATGAGAATCAAGAGAACAGGCTCAATTCTTGTATCTGTTCGCGAAAGTGATAAGGCAGATGTTTCTAAAATGGCAGACAGATTCTTAAGTCAAGGGTTTAAAATCTATGCTACAAGTGATACTGCAAAGCTTCTTAATGCAAATCATATCGCAGCAAACACAGCAAATGGTGAAAATGCAGTTGAAATGATAAATGGGAATAAGTTCTCTTATGTAGTTTCAACTCTTGAAAATGTCCGTGGCAATGAAGAAGAGCTTATGATTCGTCGTGCTTCCCTTATGAAGAAAGTTCCTTTATTCACTTCAGTTCAGAGTGCTTATGCATTCTCACGAGCATTAGAAAACAACAATGTTATGGAAGAATTAGAGGTAACTGATATATGATTATAATGTCAGTGGACTATGGTGATGTGAGAACGGGGATTGCAGTTTGTGATAAAATGCAGATTTTAGCTTCACCGGTTTGCGTAATCACCGAAAAAAACAGAGATATTTTGGTTGATAAAATCACAGAATTGGCAAAAGAAAGAAAAGCAGAGCGCATCTGCGTTGGACTTCCACAGAATATGGATGGAAGTTATGGCTTTCGTAGTGATGCTTGCCGAGAACTCGGTAAATTGCTCGAAGAAAAAACAGGCTTGACTGTTGCTTTTCAAAATGAAAGATTAACAACAGTTTCAGCTCATAATATTCTCAATGCAGTTGATGTTCGTGGCAAAAAAAGAAAAGCAGTTGTTGATGCAGTTTCTGCGGTGCTTATTCTCGAAGATTATATGAGAACAGTATAAAAAGTGACAAAATAAATGCTTGATACCGTGTAAAATGGTATCAAGCTTTTTTTGTGTGGTGATTTATTTGATTGTATATGTTGATGTGCTCATTGTAATCAATATTCTTGTGAATTATTTTATGCTTTTGGCGGTAAAAACAATTTCAAGAATGGATACCACACGATTTAGGATTTTACTTGGCTCAATAGTGGGTGGGTTATCGTCATTGTTATTATTTTTAGACGATTTAGGTGTCATAATGACTCTTTTAAAGGTGCTTTCAGCGGTTTTAATGTCCATAATAACATTTGGCTTGAAACCTATTAAAAAACTGATAAGAGCAACTTTTTGGCTTTTTGCAATATGTTTTATTTTTGGTGGAATAATGTTCGCAATTTATATGTTTACTGAAATAGACATAATGCTTTATAACAATGGAATTATCTATTTTGATATTAATATCACATTTCTTGTTGTTTGTTCGGTAATTGCTTATATAGTAATCACATTAATCTCAAAATTAACAGATAAACAAGCCCCTAAATCAAAAGAATATTACATAAAAATTCAGACCGAAAAAAAGACAATTTCTTGCCAAAGTTTAATGGATACAGGTAATAATCTTCGTGAGCCATTTTCAAATTATCCTGTTTTAATGATGGATAAAACAATATTTTACGACTTGTTTGACGAAACTGACAAAATGCGCCTTATTCCTGTGTCAACAGTAAGCGGAGAAACACTTTTAAAAGCATACAGACCAAAGTTAATTGAAATAGGGGATTACAAAACCGATAAAGTTTATATAGCCGAGAGCCTTGTGCCGTTAGACGAATATAAAATTATTTTAAATATTAATCTTGAAGGAGAAATGCATAATGACTAAATTAAAACTATTTTTGCAAAAATTATATCTTCGCTTTTTTAAGCGTGGCGCTTATTATATCAACGGGCCAATGTCCTTGCCCGAACCACTTTCGAAAGAAGAAGAACAACTTTTGAGCGAACAACTGACAAATGGGGATAATAAAGCCCGAGAGAAACTAATAGTACATAATTTAAGACTTGTTGTATATATAGCCAAAAAGTTTGAAAGTTCGGGGGTTAATATTGAAGATTTGATTTCAATAGGTACAATAGGACTTATCAAAGCCGTCAACACTTTTTCTCCAGAAAAGAATATAAAACTTGCAACTTATGCGTCCCGTTGCATAGAAAATGAAATATTGATGTATCTTCGAAAAATTGCGTCACAGAAAATGGAAATTTCTCTTGACGAGCCACTTAATACCGATTGGGACGGCAATGAGTTAATGCTTGCCGATGTTCTTGGTAGTGAAGGTGACGAAATAAGCCGTGAAATTGAAGAAGACGACGAAAAAAGAATGGTTATGGAGATTATAAAAACATTGCCTGAAAGAGAAAGAATAATTATTGATATGAGATTTGGCTTGGGCGATAAAGAAGAGCTAACTCAAAAAGAAGTTGCCGATAAATTAGGTATTTCACAAAGTTATATTTCAAGACTTGAAAAGAGAATAATCAAACGTATTGGTGATAAATTGAAAGCTATGTCAAAATAGCAAAAAAATTTAAAATATTTTGAAAAAACTATATTAAAAACTAAACGAATGTGATATAATGTACAAGATAATGAATAAAATGTCGAATTATGATATTTTAAAGAAAAAGAAGGGTGTATTTATGACTTATGATGTAGCAATTGTAGGTGCCGGTGTAGTCGGCGGTTTAATTGCTCGTGAACTCAGTCGCTATGAACTCAATGTTGCTTTGCTCGAAAAATGCAATGATGTTGCAATGGGCACAACAAAAGCAAACAGTGCAATCGTTCACGGTGGTTTTGACGCACAGAACGGTACTCTCAAAGCTGAACTTAATGTTAAAGGTACTGCAATGATGCCTGAACTCTGCAAAAAGCTTTCTGTTCCGTTTAAAAAGAATGGTTCAGTTGTTGTAGCTTTTTCTGATAGCGAAATGGAACATGTTAAAGTGCTCTATGAACGTGGCGTTAAAAACGGAGTTCCAGAACTTTCAGTAATTGACCAAGCAGAACTTCGCAGAATTGAACCAAATATCAGTGATAAGGCTGTTGGTGCGCTTCTTTGCGAAAGTGCAGGTATTGTTTGTCCTTATGAACTTACAATCGCAGCAGTTGAAAACGCAGTTACAAATGGTGTTGAATTCATCAGAAATTGTGATGTTAAAGCAATTAATGAAAATGCTGACGGTTATGTTCTTGACACAACAGCAGGTGAAATCAATGCTAAATATATCATCAACGCAGCAGGTAACTTCTCAGATGACCTTGCTCGTATGGTAGGCGATGATTCAATCGAGCTTATTCCAAGAAAAGGTGAATATTATCTTCTTGATAAATCAGTTGGTAACTTGGCTGTACATACAATTTTCCAATGTCCAAATGAAATGGGTAAAGGTATTCTTGTAACACCAACAGTTGACGGTAACCTTCTTATCGGACCAACTGCAGTCAACCAAGAAAGCAAAGATGACACAGATACAACTCCTGCCGGTCTTATTGAAATCGTTGAAAAAGCACTTAAGTCTGTGCCAATTGTTTCAGCAAGAAATGCAATTACATCTTTTGCAGGTGTTCGCGCTCATCCGGTTAATGATGATTTCATCATTGGTTGGTGTGATAAGAGTGTTAACTTCTTGAATGTTGCAGGTATCGAGTCCCCAGGTCTTTCATCAGCTCCTGCAATCGCAACTTATGTTCGCGATATTCTCGCAGAAAAAGTTGACCTTAAAGAAAAAGCATCTTATACAGATGAAAGAGAAGAACCTGTTCGTTTCCGTCACATGTCTGACGATGAAAGAGCAGAACTTATTAAGAAAAATGCAGCATACGGCAGAATTGTTTGCCGTTGTGAAACAATTACAGAAGGCGAAATCATTGATGCAATTAAAGCTCCTGCAGGTGCTCGTGATGTTGACGGCGTTAAGCGCAGAACAAGAGCAGGTATGGGCCGTTGCCAAGGTGGTTTCTGTGGAAGCAAAGTTGTTGAAATCCTTGCTCGTGAACTTGGTGTGGATATGAATGAAATCACTAAGTTTGGCGGAGAGTCAAAGATTATTTACGAAAGAACAAAGTGAGGTGCTGAAAATGTTAAATTTTGATTTAGCCGTTGTTGGCGGCGGTCCTGCTGGTATGGCAGCAGCGCTCAAAGCAAGAGAAAACGGTGTTGAAAAAATTATCGTTCTTGAACGTGCTGAAACTCTTGGCGGTATTCTTGAACAATGTATTCATACAGGTTTCGGTCTTCACTATTTTGGCGAAGAACTTTCAGGACCTGAATATGCAGGCAGATTTATGAAACTTCTCGCAGATACCGATATCGTTGTTAAAACAGATACAATGGTACTTGATATTGCAGAAGATAACACAGTTACTGCTGTTAATAAAAAAGATGGTCTTCTTAAAATCAACGCAAAAGCAGTTGTTCTTGCAATGGGTTGTCGTGAAAGACCAAGGGGAGCACTTAATATCGCAGGTTGCCGTACATCAGGTATTATGACTGCGGGTACTGCTCAGAAATATGTTAATATTGATGGCTATATGCCTGGTCACGAAGTTGTTATTCTTGGCTCAGGCGACATCGGTCTTATTATGGCTCGTCGTATGACTCTTGAAGGCGCAAAGGTTAAAATGGTTTGCGAATTGATGCCATATTCAGGCGGTCTTACAAGAAACATTGTTCAATGTCTTGATGATTTCGGTATTCCACTTAAACTCAGTTGCACAGTTGTTGCAACTCACGGTAAAGATAGACTTGAAGGTGTTACAATCGCAAAAGTTGACGATAAACTTCAACCAATCCCAGGCACAGAAGAGTATGTTTCTTGTGATACACTTATGTTGTCAGTTGGTCTTATACCTGAAAACGAGCTTTCAAAGAATGCAGGGCTCGAGCTTGACAGAATTACAAATGGTCCTCGTGTTGACGAGTATCGTGAAACAGAGCAAAAAGGCGTGTTTGCTTGTGGTAATGTTCTTCAAGTTCATGACCTTGTTGACTATGTTACAGAAGAAAGCCAAATTGCAGGTCTTGGTGCTGCAAAATATATTAAAGGCGAAAAAGTTACAGGTGACTGTGTTTATACAGAAGGTATCAATGGTGTTAGATACATTGTTCCACAGAGAATTAACTGTGCAACAGATACTGATGTTAAACTCTATTTCCGTGTAGGCGCTGTTTACAACAATGCAAAGATTATTGTTGAGTGCAACGGCGAAGAAATTCTTTCAAAGAAAAAGAAGAAACTTTGCCCAGGCGAAATGGAATATGTTACTCTCAAACAATCTGTAATCAGCACATTACCTGTTGATTCAAAAATTATCGTTAGAGTGGAGGCGTAATAAAATGGAAAAAAGAGAACTCGTATGCGTTGCATGTCCTTTAGGTTGTCCCATTACTGTTACCCTTGACGATAACGGTGCAGTTATTGATGTAAAAGGCAACACTTGTAAACGTGGTGAAGCTTATGCTCATACAGAATGCACAAATCCAACAAGAATGCTCACAACAACAGTTAAGGTTGAAGGTGGCAGTGCTTATGTTGTGCCTGTTAAATCAGCAAATCCAATTCCAAAGGGTATGATGATGGAATGTATGGAAGTTATAAACAAAGCGTCTATCAAAGCACCTGTTAATATCGGCGATGTTGTTATCGAAAATATTCTCGGTACAGGTGTTGATATTATAGTAACTAATTATGCAGAATAAAAAGAGTTTTGAGATAGCGGCGGAAGTAATTCCGTCGCTTCGCCAATTAGAGTGGCAAAAATTAGAAATGTACGCTTTCTGTCATTTTGGTACAAACACATTCACTGGGCGTGAGTGGGGAGACGGCACAGCATCACCAAGCGTATTTAACCCTAAAAAACTCGATGCTCGTCAATGGGCAAGAGAGATTAAAAACGCAGGTATGAAAGCCGTTATTCTCACTTGTAAACATCATGATGGTTTCTGTTTGTGGCCAAGTGAATACACAGATTATAGCGTGAAAAACAGTCCTTATAAAAATGGCAATGGCGATGTGGTAAAAGAAGTCAGCGACGCTTGCCGTGAATATGGGCTTAAATTTGGTGTGTATTTATCCCCTTGGGATAGGCATGAGCAGACTTACGGCACGGGCGAAGATTATAATACATACTTCAAAAATCAGTTGACAGAACTTGCAACAAAATATGGTGATATTTTCTGCTTCTGGTTTGATGGTGCTTGTGGCGAAGGTAAAAACGGTAAAAAACAAGTGTATGATTGGGATTCATACTTTCAGCTTATCCGTGAATTACAACCCAATGCAGTAATTAACATCTGTGGTCCTGATGTCCGTTGGTGTGGTAATGAGGCCGGTAAATCACGAGAATCTGAATGGAGTGTCGTCCCTGCATTTGTAGGCAATCAGGATTATACTGCCGAGCATTCTCAACAAGAAGACACACCTGAATTTGCCAAAAATGTTGATGCTAAGACTCAGGATTTAGGTAGTCGTGAGTTTATTGACGGCATAAAAGATTTTATCTGGTATCCTGCCGAAGTTGATGTTTCAATCCGTCCGGGTTGGTTTTATCACAGGCGAGAAGATTTTAAGGTGAAATCTCTCAAAAAGCTTATGCAGATTTATTGGGGTAGTGTTGGTGGCAATTCATCATTACTTCTCAATATTCCACCTAATAAGAAAGGTTTGCTTGCAAAAGCAGATGTACGTGCACTCCGTAAATTCGGTGACGAATTGCGAAAAGAATTCCCCGAAAATCTTTTGAAGGATTGCGTTGTATCTGCATCATCACAAATTGACGATGAACACAATGCAAATAACATTATAACTGAAAACGGTTATTGGCAATGTGCAGAAGGGGATGAACAACCCGAAATCATAATAGACTTTAATTCGCCTGTAATTGCAGATAAAATCGTTTTAAAAGAGAATATCGCAACAGGACAACAGATAGAAAACTTTAATGTCTATGCTGATAGCGGTAACGGGTTTGAGAAAATCTGCTCATCAACTATAATCGGTGCAAAACGCATCTGTCGTTTCAAAAAGCAAAAGCTCAACTCATTGAAGATTGTGATTACATCATATCGCGTAAAAGCAACCCTTGAAAAAGTTGAATTATATTGTAAAAAATAATAAAAACAAGCCGACTCAAATGAGTCGGCTTTAATATTTTTCGTGATTGATTCTTAAGCGTCAGCAACTTCGCCTTGTGCTTCTTCATTCATTTTTTCAAGTCTTTCGCGACGTCTAACTTCAAGGTCTTTGAGCATCTGCTCTTTAAACTCACCATCAACATTGAAGAATAAAAGAGTTATACCATAAAGGAAACGAGCAATTGCAGGGAGTAAACAGAAAACAGCCCAGAAACCAATAAGTGTGTTTTCGTTTGATTCAGGGATAATGTTGCCGAATTCATCTTTTCTTGCAACATAACCAACCAATGAAATAACAACACCTGAAAGAAGGTTTGTGATTGAGTTAGCAGCTTTGCCAAAATAGTTCTGAACCGTCTGAACAAGAGCTTCGTTTCGCATACCAGTTTTCCATTCGCTGTAGTCATAAACGTCGCCTTGAAGAACAGCACCTGCAACATTTAAAAGCTGATTAGGAAGACCGCAGACTGTAAGGCAGAATGTAAGAATTACAAGGTTGATTACAGTGTTATGACCGTCCCAGTCAACAAGGAGACCGCGAGTTTCGTTGCTTCTGCTCATACCTATAAGACCAATAAGGAATGTTGCTGTATAAGCAAAACCTGCAAAGATACCAGATGCAACAGCAACCTTTTTAGCTCCAAACTTGCGGATAAGTTTAGGCGCAAGTGGAACCATAATATAGTTAGGAATACCTGTGAAGATACCTGCGATTGAACCGTGAGCAACGTTCTTTGAGTTGTGCATCCAATAGAAGCTTTCACTTGCAACACCAACTGACTTAAAGCCAGCAAAGAAACCTGAAAGAACGAGAATGAACATCGGTCTGTTTTTGAAAACGTTTTTAAATGATTCAATAACGCCAACTTCCTTCATCTGTTCACGAGAAGCAAGTGGCACTCTTTCTCTCATAGAAGAGAATCCATAGAATGCAGTAAATGCAGCAATTACAGTGATAATAACAGCAAAACCCGTATAGATGTCTTGCATACCGATAGGGTGCTTCCAGTTAACTGTTTTCTGCGGAAGAAAGCCTACGAACATTGATGCAATAGATGGAAGGAACACACCAAAAAGGTCAGCGAACTTTGATGTTGCAATAAGGTTGTCACGTTCGTTATTGTTTGGAGTGATATTATAAAGCATAATGTTCCAAGCACCGAAGTATGACATACCAAGGTTATAAACAAAGATAGCAACAATAGTCCAGATAACTTTTTGCCACTCATGCACAAGGAAGGATGGAGTGGTGAAGAGCATTATCATTGCTACAGCCCAAAAAGGTGTTGGAATAATAAGCCATGGACGAAGTCTTCCCCAACGAGTACGGGTTCTGTCGATAATCAAACCTGAAATTGAGTCATCGACTGCGTCATAGATTGTTTCAATGAACATAATAATACCATATGTACTACCTGACATTCCAAGAAAGCTGATAGCAAAGAACTGACGGAATGCGTTAACATATTGGCTTAAGTTTTTCTGACCGAAAGATGTTAAAAGGAAACCTGCAATTTCTTTTGGACGAAGATATCGTCTGTCAAGAGCAGAAGCTTGTTCAACATTTGATTCAACAGCGCCTGTTTCAACTTCTTCGGCAACAGTGGTTGTTGTTGTGTTTTCCACTTTTCAATCACGCCTTTTATAAACAATAATTTATATTTTAAATATACTAAATAAATATACCATATTTTTTCTTAATAATCAACCTAAAAACTAGCAGAAATGAAAATTATTTCAAGTTTTGATAAAAAGCGACAGCAAGTTTGTCACAACGCTCATTTTCTGGGTGTCCTGCGTGCCCCTTTACCCATTCAAACTCATATTCGTGTTGAGAGAGAAGAGTCAAAAGTTTATCCCAAAGGTCTGGGTTTAGTGCAGGCTTTTTGTCTGACTTGCGCCAATTATTCTTTTTCCAGCTTTCAGCCCAACCTTGTGTAATTCCGTTAACAACATAAGAAGAATCAGAATAAATTTTAACTCTGCATTTTCTGTTAAGTGCTTCCAGACCATTGATAACAGCTAACAATTCCATTCTGTTATTAGTCGTTTCAAGCTCACCACCTGAAAGTTCTTTTTCAATGCCGTTACAACGAAGAATTGCACCCCAACCACCAGGACCAGGGTTGCCACTACAAGCACCATCAGTAAAAAGTTCAACAAAAGTCAAGTTTTTCATATATACCTCGTATAAAACTCAAAAATAATAACTAAAATAATTTTAGCATACTTTTTTTATTTTAACAACATAAAAAAGAAATAAGGCGTTTGTAGTTTCTTGACAACGATTTGAAAAAATAGTAATATATAATGACAATATATTGAGTTATTATGTCCATTTATGAATATATTTAATTATAAACCTTATTCTGCAATACCTTTTGCAGATTACATAATCCGAAAAACAGAATAATAAAAGGAGGAAAATATGGCGAAAAATAAAGAAAAACAAGCACAGACAAACGAAACTAAAAACAATGCCAAGAGCAAAAACTCTAATCGAGGCAAACAAAGTGCTAATAAGAAAGTAACACAGAATAAGAAAACTAAAAATTCTTTAAATTCAAAACCAAAGAAACAAACAACACAAAAGAAGAAAAGCACACAAAAGCGTGAAGAAATAAATGTTAAAATTGCATTTTTAGGTGGACTTAACGAAGTCGGCAAGAATATGACCCTCTATGAGTGTCAGGGTGATATGCTTCTTGTTGACTGTGGTCTTGCATTCCCTGAACCCGATATGTTGGGTGTTGACCTTGTTATCCCTGATTTCACCTATGTTGAAGATAATGCAAACAAAATAAAAGGTATATTCATAACTCATGGTCACGAAGACCATATCGGTGGTTTAGCATACCTTTTACAAAGAGTTAATATTCCGGTTTATGGCACAAAACTCACAATCGGTCTTATCGAAAATAAATTAAAAGAGCATAAGATACTTGAGAAAGTAAAACTCAATGTAATCAAGCCAAAAGATAAAGTGAAACTTGGCTGTTTTGAGGTTGAGGCAATTCATGTTAACCACTCAATTCCCGATGCATTGGCTCTTGCAATTACAAGCCCCGCAGGTCTTATCTTACAGACAGGCGACTTTAAAATTGATACAACACCAATTGATGGTGATGTTATTGACCTTGCCCGTATTGCAAGACTTGGTGAAAAAGGTGTATTGTGCCTTCTTTCAGACTCAACAAACGCTCAAAGACCAGGATATACAGCAAGTGAACGCACAGTGGGTGAGTCCTTTGACCGACTTTTTCAGAAAGCAGATGGCAAACGACTTATTGTCGCAACATTCGCATCAAATATTCACAGAGTTCAGCAGATTATTGATGCTGCAAAGTCTGTGGGCAGAAAAGTAGCACTTTCAGGCCGAAGCCTTGAAAATGTTGTTGAAACAGCGTCAAAACTTGGCTATCTCAATGTGCCTGACGGAATTCTCGTGAGTATTGATATGCTTTCACGTTACCCTCACGATAAACTTGTTATTATTACAACAGGTAGTCAGGGCGAGCCTATGTCGGCACTTTATAGAATGGCATTTTCAGAGCATAGACGTGTCGAAATTGGTACAGGGGACTATGTTATAATTTCTGCAACACCAATTCCTGGTAATGAAAAAACTGTAGGTAAGGTTGTTGACGAACTTTTAAAGCGTGGAGCAGAAGTCGTTTATGAAAAAATGTATGATGTTCACGTTTCGGGTCACGCATGTCAGGAAGAATTGAAACTCATTATGAGTCTTGCAAAACCAAAGTTTTTTATTCCTGTTCACGGTGAACAAAAACATCTCAGAAGCCATGCACAGTTAGCAGAGAGTATGGGTATAACATCAAACAACATTTTTATTGCCGATAATGGTCGTCAGGTTCAACTATCAAAACGCAAAATGACAGTTGCAGAAGATGTGCCGGCTGGTAAAATCTTTGTTGATGGTTATGGCGTTGGCGATGTTGGTAATGCGGTTATTAAAGAACGTAAACGTCTTGCAGAAGACGGTCTTATGATAATCAGCGCAGTAATAGAAAAAGAAACAGGAATGCTCGTTTCTGGTCCTGAAATTGTATCTCGTGGATTTGTATATGTCCGTGATTCAGAACAACTCATTGCAGAAGCAAAGTTAGTGGCACAGATTGTAATTGATGAGTGTATTCACGATGGACGCATTGAATGGAGCACAATCCGAAATAGAATGAGAGACGATATTTCACGTCTTCTCTATGACAGAACAAAGAGAAGTCCAATGGTACTTCCTTTGATAACTACGGTGTAAAATTATGAAAAAGACAAGCAACAAAAACAATTTAAGAGAAATAATTGTTACAAACCCCATAGCAACATCGGCAGTAATTGTCAGTGTTGTTATGTGTGTTGCTATGTTCTTTTATAATTATAAACTTGCAATAGCAGAACTTTTGCTCATAGCAATATTTTTAGTTGTTGCATTCTGGCTTAAAGGTGTGGAATTTAGAAAACTTCGTGGAGTTGTTAATGCTCTCGAACGAGAAATTTCAGTTAATGATAGTGAACTTCGCAGTTTTCCATTACCCGTGTTGCTTTTTGACAGCACAGAAAAAATTGTTTGGTATAATAATCTTTTCCGTAATCAGTTTATTACAGACCATAAAATTGAAAAAATTAGTATTCGTCAGTTTACGTCTGGACAAGGACTTGATGTAATACGCGAAAATATGTATATTGAATGTGAATATGGCGATAAAAAATATACCGTATTTTCAGGTAATACAGAATATAAAAACGAAGTTGTTTATGCTTTGTATTTTGTTGAAGATACAGAACTTAAAAATTATAGAAAAGCTTATGATGAGTCAAGACCTGTTGTACTGTTTATAAGTATTGATGGTATTGAAGAATCTCTTCGTGAATTTAGGGAAAGTCAACAAGCAGAAATTTTTGGTGGCGTTGAAACAATAATTGAAAATTGGTTTGCGAAATATAATTGTATTTCAAGAAAAGTCAATCACGGCAGAATAATTGCATTGTGTGAAACCAAGAGCCTTAAAGCAATGAAAGAGGATAAGTTTTCAATCTTGTCACTTGTGCGTTCATATACATATAACGACAAGGTTATGGGAATCACTCTTTCAATCGGTGCTGGTTCTGGTGAAAACTTCTTTGAATGTGAAAACACCGCTCGTCAGGCACTTGATATGGCAATGGGACGTGGTGGCGACCAGGTTGCAATTAAACTTAATAAAAATGATTTTGAGTTCTTTGGTGGTGTGGCAAAGGGTGTTCAAAAACGAACAAAAGTCAGAACAAGAATTGTCGCATCTGCTATTGGTGAAATAATTAAGTCTAGTTCAAATGTACTCATTATGGGTCACCGTTTTGCTGACCTTGACTCTCTTGGTTCAGCGGTAGGCGTAGCAATGATTAGTAACGCACTTGATAAAGATGCAAGAATTGTAATGTCATCGAAAACGACCCTTGCAATGCCACTTGCAAAGCATCTTGAGAATTCAGGTATGAGTGAACTTATAATTGAACCACAGGATGTTGATGATTATCTAAAAAAAGGAACTTTATTGATAATTGTTGACACACACAGAAAGAGCTTCTTGGAATACCCGGAACTATTTGATTTGGCAAACAAAGTGGTAGTTATTGACCACCATAGAAAAACAGTTGACCATATAAATAAAGCTGTGATTTTCTATCACGAGCCTAACGCTTCATCTGCATCAGAAATGGTGACAGAAATAATTCAATATATCCCTGTTGATGTTAAAATACCACAGGTTTGTGCAGAGGCATTGATGTCAGGTATAACTCTTGATACGAAGAATTTCGTAATGAAAACAGGTGTTCGCACCTTTGAAGCAGCGGCATATCTTCGCTCGTTGGGTGCTGATACTGTTGCAGTTAAACAACTTTTCTCTAACAGTATGAAAACACAAAAAGCAAAGAGTGAAGTTGTGAAAAATGCAGCGATGTATAATAATTGTGCAATTGGTGTTGTAGATTTTGAATCTGACGACGTAAGAATTGTTGCAAGTCAGGCTGCTGATGAACTTTTGAATGTTGATACTGTTGCCGCAGCATTTGTTGTGTTTAAAACAGATAATGTTATGAATATCTCGGCTCGTTCTTATGGTGAACTCAATGTTCAACTTGTTATGGAAGAATTGGGCGGTGGTGGTCATCAAACAATGGCAGCAGCACAGTTGAATGATGAAACATTTGAAAGTACATTAAACTGCTTAAAACAAGCAATAGATAAAGTTAATGAGATACAGAAATGAGGTAATATAAATGGAAGTAATTTTAAAAGCAGATGTTAAAGGTTTAGGTAAAAAGGGTGAAAAAGTAAAAGCATCAGATGGTTATGCAAGAAACTTTCTTTTTCCAAAAGGCCTTGCTGTAGAAGCAAATGCACAGAGCCTTACAGAACTTCGCAATCGTGAACAGTCAAATCAACATAAAATTGATATGGAAATTGCAGCGGCAAATGATTCAAAATCAAAACTGCAGGGCAAGATTATCAAAATTTCAGCAAAAGCTGGTAATAACGGCAGAATTTTCGGTTCAGTAACAGCAAAAGAAGTGGCTGCAGAAATTGATAAACAGTTCGCAGTTAAAGTTGATAAGAGAAAAATCACAATGGATGATATTAAAAACTTTGGTTCATATAAAATCCAGGTTAAACTTTATACAAATATCGTAGCTGAAATGACAGTAATGGTCGGAGAATAATCTAACAATATTGTCTTATTGGAGTGAAAGAAAATGGAGAGCAATTTTTTGCCAACTGAAAATATGAATTTGCCTTATAGCCTTGAAGCAGAACAAGCGGTATTGGGCGCACTACTCAAAGACCCTTTGTGCTTGCCAACTGTTTCAGATATGCTTAGAAGAGAGCATCTTTATCTTCCGCAGCATAAGGCTATTTATGATGCAATTCTCAATATTGACACAATGGGTGGAACCATTGACCCTCTTGTTGTTCTTGAAGAACTTAAAAAGCAGGGGGTTTATGACGATATCGGTGGTAAAACATATCTTATGAAAATTGCCGAAGCAGTTCCATCAACAAGAAATGTTGAGTCATACATAAAAATTATTATAGATAAATTCTATTCTCGCACATTGATTATTACAGCGCGTGAAATCCTTGATGAAGCAAATGACGGAACAGAATCGCCTGATACTTTGCTTGATATGGCAGAGCAGAAGATTTATGATATTCGTCGTGGCAAGAATACATCAGGCCCTGCAAAAGTTAGTGATGTAATTATGTCAGATGTTGTAGTAAGACTTCGCAAACTTGCATCAGCAGACCAAAAAGAAAAAGAGCAATATATGGGAATCCCAACAGGTTTTTCATATCTTGACAGAGTTCTTTCGGGTGGTTTCCACCGTTCTGACTTAATTCTTATTGGTGCTCGTCCTGGTATGGGTAAGACAAGCTTTGCTCTTAATGTTGCAAGAAATATGGCAGTTAAAGGCAGAAAAACCGTGTTCTTTTCATTGGAAATGTCTAACGAACAGTTAGCTCAGCGTATTATCTCAACAGAAGCAAGAATTGTAAGTAATAAATTCAGAACAGGTGAAATTTCTGATTCAGATTGGGAAAAAATAGGAATGGCGTTGGACCACCTTGTTGATGCAGAGTTGTATTTTGATGATACAGCTAATATCACAGTTCCTGAAATGAAAGCAAGAATTCGCAGAATGAAAGATGTTGAATGTGTTGTTATCGACTATCTTCAGTTGATGTCAGACCCACGGTATAAAGATAACCGTGTTCAAGAAATTTCAAAAATTACTCGTGACTTAAAACTTATGGCAAAAGACCTTAATATTCCTGTTATAACTTGTTCACAGCTTTCTCGTAATACAGCAAAAACATCTGACCACAGACCACAGCTTACTGACCTTCGTGAATCAGGTTCAATCGAGCAAGATGCTGACATCGTTTTGATGCTTCACCGTGAAAGTTATTATCAGAATGATAAGAGTGAAGAAAACGAGAGTGATGTAAACAAAGCAGAAGTAATTGTTGCAAAGAACAGACACGGCTCAACTGAAACTGTTGATGTTGCTTGGAATCCTGAGTTCACAATGTTCTCAACACTTGAAAGGATTAAAGATGACAGATAAGGTTATTAAAACAATAACAGAGCATCAGTTGATTGCCCCTGATAGTGTTGTGGGTGTCGGCTTTTCAGGCGGAGCAGATTCTGTAACACTTTTGCATATCCTTGCAAATAATCGTGAAAAATTAGGTGTAAGAGAAATCAAAGCAATTCACCTTCACCATGGTATCCGTGGTGAAGAAGCAGACTGCGATTTGCAATTTTCAAAGGGTTTCTGTGAAAAATTAAATATTGAATTTGTTCCGTTTTATGAGAATATCCCCGAAATAGCAAAAGCAACAGGGGAAAGTCTTGAAGAATGTGCAAGACGAATTCGCTATGAATGTTTTAAAAAAGTGGATTGTGATGTAGTTGCAACTGCTCATAATCTCAATGATAATATTGAAACGTTTCTTTTGAATCTAACTCGTGGTGCATCTCTGTCAGGGCTTTGCGGAATTCCATATAAAAGAGATAAATATATTCGTCCTTTGCTTGATGTTACAAGAGCCGAGATTGAAGAATATGTATCACAAAACGGACTTGATTATGTAACCGATAGCACAAATCTGTGTGACGATTATACCCGCAACAAATTAAGACACAATGTGTTGCCACAACTTTTCTCAATCAACCCGTCTTTTGATAAAGCATTTTCAAAATGTGTTGAAAATTTGAATTCGTCAAACGATTATATTGTGAATGAAGCAAATAAGCTTTTAGAAGAAGCAAACTGTGGCGACTATTTTGACTGCAAAGTATTTGAGAATTCTCACGATGCCTTAAAATTTCAAGTGATTTCATTGATTTTAAAAGAGAAAAAAGCACAAAATATTAGTCGTGAGCATATTTTAGCAGTCAATAATATTATCTCAAATGGCGGAAGTGCCGATGTGGGAAATGGTGTTGCTGTAACAGTTGAAAGAAAAAAACTGTATTTTGGAAAACCGACTGTAACAGAATATTTTGAAATACCATTTCAAAAAGATACAGAAAAGCTCATAACACCTGTGGGTGAATATGAGATTACAAGAATAGATAAAGATTTACAAAAACTTAACAAACAAGATATGGACAATCTTATAGATTGTGATAAAATATTCGGTGAAAATTGTTGGCGTAATCGTCGTGACGGTGACTCTTTCGTGCCAATAAACAGAAAATGCACAAAAACATTAAAACGGCTTTTTAACGACGAAAAGATTTCATTAAGCAAACGTTCTCAAATGCTTATTTTGTCAGATGAAAAGGGAATTGTTTGGGCAGAATTTTTCGGTGTTGCAGACCGTTGCAAAGTTACAAATAAAACAAAAAATATGATTAATATAAAAAAGGTGGGGGACTAGGTGCTTAACGATATCGAAAAAGTGCTTTTATCAGAAGAAGATTTGCAAAATATTGTACATAGACTGGGTAAACAAATCAGTGAAGACTATAAAGGCAAGAAACTTGTGCTTGTCAGTGTCTTAAAAGGCTCAGTTGTGTTTATGGCGGACTTAATGAGAGCCATAACAATTCCTTGCACAATCGATTTTATGTCAGTTTCAAGCTATGGCTCGGGTGTTAAAACATCTGGCGTAGTTAAAATTATAAAAGACCTTGATACAGATGTTGTCAATGGCGCAGATTTGCTTATTGTTGAAGATATTCTTGACAGTGGTGTAACACTTGAATATCTTATGAAAGTTCTTTCTGCAAGAAATCCAAATAGCATTAAAATCTGTACTTTGCTCGACAAGCCTGAAAGAAGAAAAGCAAATGTTAAGGCTGATTATTCAGGTGCTCAGATTCCTGACGCTTTCGTTGTCGGCTATGGTCTTGATTATGATGAAAAATACAGAAATTTACCGTTTGTAGGTGCGTTAAAACCTGCGGTATATGAATAAACAGGAGTGAAAACCAATTTGAAAAAAATTAACTGGAAAGTTATTCTTCCATATCTCTTGATTCCAGCAATGTTTATGGGCTTTCTCTATATGTATATGGATAAAAGTGCTCAACCTGAATTACAGTATTATGAGATAGTTGAACTTTTTGACCAAGGCAAAGTCGCAGAAGGTGAATTAAACCTTACAAGTGGATTAATGACTTATAAACTTGAGGGCGACGATAAAGAGTATAAATATACTGTTCCAAATGTAAATATTTTCGTGAACGATGTGCATGACCTTGTTCGTCAGCACAATATTGATAATCCCGATAATCCTATTGAGTGGAACTATAAAGCAGGTTCTTCAAATTCTTGGCTGTTGAGCGTTTTACCATCAGCATTGGTGCTTGTTTTGTTGACGGTAGTTATGGTAGTAATGTTCAAAAAGATGAACAGTTCAATAACTAACGAAAACAATCGTGCAATGAATTTTGGCAAAGCTCGAGTTAAGCGTGCAGATGATGAAACCAAAAAAGTCACATTCCAAGATGTTGCAGGCGCTGATGAAGAAAAAGAAGAACTTACAGAGCTTGTTGAATTTTTGAAGAATCCGCTTGATTTCTCAAAACTCGGTGCAAGAATTCCAAAGGGTGTTCTTCTTGTGGGTCCTCCAGGTACAGGTAAAACATTACTTGCTCGTGCAGTTGCAGGTGAAGCAAATGCGCCATTCTTCTCAATTTCGGGTTCTGACTTTGTTGAAATGTATGTAGGTGTCGGTGCATCTCGTGTGCGCGACCTTTTCAAAGAAGCAAAGAAAAGTCAACCATCAATTATCTTTATTGACGAAATTGACGCAGTTGGTCGTCATAGAGGCGCTGGTATGGGTGGTGGCCACGATGAACGTGAACAGACACTTAACCAGTTGCTCGTTGAAATGGATGGCTTCGGTGCAAATGATGGTGTAATTGTTATTGCTGCAACTAACCGTCCTGATATTCTTGACCCTGCGCTTTTGCGTCCTGGCCGTTTTGACCGTCAGGTTACAGTTGGCTATCCTGATGTTAAGGGTAGAGAAGAAATTCTTCAGGTACACGCAAAGAATAAACCATTAGCACCTGATGTTGACTTGCATCAGATTGCTGCGACAACAGTTGGCTTTACAGGTGCAGACCTTGAAAATCTTCTTAATGAAGCAGCACTTCTTGCAGCAAAACGCAAGCTTATGGCAATCACAATGACTGAAATTGAAGAAGCAACAATGAAAGTTGTTGTTGGTACAGAAAAGAAATCAAGAAAGATTAGTGAAAAAGATAAAAAGATTACTGCATATCATGAAGCAGGTCATGCGGTTTCATCTTATTATCTTGAAAATAAAGACCCTGTTACTCACATTTCAATCGTACCTCGTGGTATGGCAGGTGGATTTACACTCTATACTCCTGAAAAAGATGAAATGCATATGATGAAATCTCGTATGCTTGACGACATTGTTTCGTTGTTAGGTGGTCGTGTAGCAGAAAAAATCATTTTCAATGATATATCAACAGGCGCATCGAACGATATTCAACATGCAAGTGAAATTGCTCGTAAAATGATTACAAAATATGGTATGAGTGAAAAACTCGGGCCAATTGCATTCGGTACAGGCAATGATGAAGTCTTTCTTGGTAAAGATTATAACCATATGAAGAACTATTCTGAAAATGTTGCTGCGATAATCGATGAAGAAGTTAATAAGATTATTACAGATGCTTATAAGAGAACAGAACAGATTCTCACAGAGCATGTTGATAAACTTCACTTACTTGCAGAAACTCTTGTTAAGCTTGAAAAAGTTAATGAAGAGCAGTTTGTATCTTTGATGGAAAATGGTACACTTCCCGAAAAAGAAGTAAAAGAGCCAGAAACTATTGAAGAAATAACAGAAACAGTTGAAGAAGCAACTGAAACAAAAGAAGCAAACGAATAAAATATATAACATATTGTCCATAATTTTGCCATATAATTTATTGGTGATTTTATGGACAATAATTTTTATGAATATAATCGTGAAACAAGGCAACGAAGCTCACAAAACCGTGAAAAAGAAAAGGGCATAATGACAAAAATAATTATAGTTCAATTAGTGTTGTCATTGTGTGTGACAGGAATACTTTTTGCAGTCTGCCGAAATGATAGCTCATTATCACAAAACATTAAAACTTTTTATAATACAATCTGTGAAAAGGATATGAGCGTTGCTGAAATTTTTGGTGTATTTAAAAAAGTTGCACAAACAACTTTTGCACCATCTGTGCAAGAAGAAACAACAGGAGAAACAAATAACGATACAACGGGAGAAAAGGCAGACTTTTCTCCCGTTTATTTAACTGTTAATTTTGTTAATCCTATTGATAATATCAATATATCATCTCATTTTGGCTATCGCATAAGTCCTATAACTCATAAATATTCTTTGCATACAGGACTTGACATGGCATCGCCTGAAAATAGCGCAATTTACGCTGTATATGATGGTGTTGTGGAAAAAGCAGATTATAATAATGTGCGCGGATATTATGTGATTATAAAGCACAGCAATACACTTAAAACAATTTATAATCATTGCAATAAGTTATTAGTAAAAGAAAACCAAGAAGTAAAACAAGGCACAAAAATCGCACTTGTAGGTGCAACAGGATATGCAACGGGAAATCATTTGCACTACGAAGTGTTACTTAACAATAAATATATAAATCCTATATGGGTATTAGAAAATGAAATTTAGATTATTGGGTATTGATTTTGAAATTACATTTCTGTTTGTTGCACTAATTACTTTTGTTGTTGCAATGAATTCACCGTTCAATGTTTTAACAACTGTTTTGTCTTCACTAATCCACGAAACAGGGCATCTTATTATGATGTGTTCTTTAAATAATTATCCCCAATGCGTCAGATTTGAAATTACAGGGATGAATATAAAAAGACAACCAAGTGTAAAAATCAGCACAAAAAATGAAATATTTATAGCACTTGGTGGTCCGCTTACAAATGCTATTGTTTTGTTTGTATCTTGTGTATTGCTTTGTTTTTTTCAAAGTGAAAAAATACTTATAATAGCTTGTGTTAATTTAATACTTATGACTTTTAATTTGCTCCCCGTTAAAAGACTTGATGGGGGAATGGCACTTTATTTTTTATTATCAAAACAATATGATAATCATATTTGTTCAAAAGTCTTAAACATAACATCAACTATATTTATAATTCTAATTTATATTTGGGGCATTTATGTTTTTGTGTCAACAAACTACAATATAACTGTGCTAATTATTGCAATTTTCTTAACTCTTTCAATGTTAGGAAGTAATGAATATTGAAAAAAGTAATAAATTGTTGTAAAATATAATGAATAATATTTTGCGAGGTCAATTATGGTAAAAAAGGAAGTTGAAAAATTACTCAAAAAAGTTCAGAAACCTGCTCGTTATACAGGTGGCGAACTTAATAGTGTTGTTAAAAATAAAGAAGATGTAAAATTAAGATATGCATTTTGTTTTCCCGATAACTATGAAATCGGTATGTCACACCTTGGCATGAAAATTCTTTATAGCCTTGTGAATGACCGTGACGATGCTTGGTGTGAACGCGTTTTTGCACCTTGGGAAGATATGGAATCACTCATGCGTGAAAATGGTGTGAAACTTTATGCACTCGAAAGTGGAGATAGCCTCGACCAGTTTGATATGGTCGGCTTTACATTACAATATGAATTGAGCTATACTAATGTTCTTAATATGCTCGATTTGGGCGGTATCCCTGTTCTCAAGAAAGACAGAACAAGCCTTACACCAATAGTTGTTGCAGGTGGACCTTGTGTCTGCAACCCTGAACCAATGGTAGATTTCATTGACATTTTCTTGCCAGGTGAAGGTGAAGAAGTAACAAATGAACTTATTGACCTTTTGATTGAACATAAAGAGAAAGGCTCAACAAGACTTGAGTTTTTGCGTGAAGCAGCAAAAATCGAAGGTGTATATGTGCCAGAATTTTATAATGTCAAATACAACGAAGATGGCACAATAAAAAATATTGAAAATATTGAAACAGCACCTGCAAAAGTTAAGAAAAGAATAATTTCAGATTTGGATAAGGCTCATTATCCAAAGGATTTTATAGTACCGTTTATTGATGTTGTTCAGGATAGAACTGTGGGCGAAGTCTTCCGTGGCTGTATTCGTGGTTGTCGTTTCTGTCAGGCAGGGTTTATTTATAGACCAATCCGTGAAAAGTCACCCGAAACTATTAACGAACAATGCAGAAGAATTAGTGATGCAACAGGCTATGACGAAATTTCACTTTGCTCCCTTTCAACAAGTGACTATACAAATATTGAAAAGCTTATCCCAATGCTTTTTGATTGGGCGTTAAAAGAAAATATCAATGTTTCACTTCCTTCACTCCGTGTTGATAATTTCTCTGACGAACTTATGGAAGAACTCAAAAAAGTCCGTCGCAGTGGTCTTACATTTGCCCCTGAAGCAGGCACACAAAGACTTCGTGATGCAATCAATAAAAATGTAACCGAAGAAGAAGTTCTCCGTACAGCACTCAAAGCTTTTGATGGCGGTTGGACAAGCGTTAAACTTTATTTTATGATGGGGCTTCCAACAGAAACTCTTGATGATATCAAAGGTATTTGTGACCTCGCTCAAAAAGTTGTTGATACTTTCTATCACAACCCTAACAAACCAAAGGGTAAGGGCGTTCAGGTGAATGTTAGTTGTGCTTCATTTGTTCCAAAACCATTTACACCTTTCCAATGGGAGCCACAGGATACTGCTGAAATGCTTATCGAAAAGCAAAAGGTGTTGCTCTCAAGTACAACAAGCAAAAAAATCTCTATCAGTTATCATCAGTCAGATACATCTGTGCTTGAGGGTGTACTTGCTCGTGGTGATAGACGCCTTGGTGCTGTTATCTATAAAGCATGGCAAAAAGGTTGTAAGTTTGATAGTTGGGATGAATTCTTTGATTTCTCAAAATGGCGCGAAGCATTTAATGAATGTGATTTGACAACTGAATTCTATGCAAATCGTCGCAGAGATTATGATGAAATTCTTCCTTGGGATATTATGGATTACGGTATCCGTAAGGAATTTCTTGTGGAAGAAAATAAAAAAGCACACGAGAGTGAAACAACACCTCATTGCAGAATTAAATGCTCTGCTTGTGGTGCTAATAAATTGAATGGGGGTAAATGTGATGCCAGAAGTTAAAAAATGGGCAATGGAAGTTCGAATGTCCTTTCAGAAAACAGGTATGGCAAAGTTTATCTCTCACCTTGATACAGTTCGTTGTATTACAAGGGCTATGAAAAGAGCAAATGTGCCAGTTTGGTTTACCGAAGGTTTTAATCCGCACGCTTTTCTTACCTTTGCAATGCCACTTTCATTAGGATTTGAAAGCCTTTGTGAAACTGTTGATTTTCGCCTTATGGAAAAAGTTGATTTGAAAAAACTTGCAAATCAAATTAATGACGCTTTACCCGTTGATATAACAGTAAAAGAAATTTATGTTTATGAAACTTCTCCTAACGATATTCGTTGGGCAGAGTATAAAATCGTATTTAATAATCCTGATGAATTACTTCTCGAAAATGCTGAGAAAGTCCTTTCAGCAGATGAAATAATGGTTCTCAAAAAAGCAAAAAAAGGTAGAAACAAGGTTGAAAAAGAAGTAAATATCAAAGAACACATCAAGTCATTTGAATTAGAAGACAATAACGGCAAACTAGTTCTTAAAACTGTTCTTTCATCAGGAACAAGTGTAAATATCAATCCAATGCTCTTAATCGGTGCACTCACTAAAAATACCGAAACTGACGAGCAAGATGTTGATATAATCAAAGTTCAATCTTATACAGAAAATATGGAAGTATTCAGATAATGGCAACTTTATTAGTAATTATTATTTTTGCAACTTATGTAGGACTTGGTATTCCCGATTCATTATTTGGTACCGCTTGGCCTGCAATATATACTGAATTTGATTTGCCAATTTCATATTCAAATTTTGTAACAGGACTTATGTACATAGGCACAATTATTTCAAGTCTTTTAAGTGCAAGACTCACTAAAAAGCTTGGAACACCATTGGTCGTTGCATTAAGTACAGCTTTAACTGCAATCGCGATTCTAGGCTTTTCATATTCGAAGAATATTCTTATGCTGTGTCTTTTCTCAATACCTTTGGGACTTGGCGCAGGGGGAATTGACAATGTGCTTAATACCTATGTCGCTCTTAATTATAAGGCAACGCACGTAAATTTCTTGCATTGTTCTTATGGCGTCGGTGTCACACTCAGTCCGTTTTTAATGTCACTTGCGTTGAAAAACAGCAATAACTGGCAAGGCGGATACAGAACAATGTTTTTCTTTCAACTTGCTCTAACCATAATGTGCTTTTTATCAATTCCAATCTGGAAAAAAGTAAAAGAGCAAAAAGCCGAACAAGAAGAAACAAAAGTAGTGTCAATTTCACATTTGCTGAAAATACCCATAGCAAGATGTAGCCTAGTAATATATTTTGGCTCTTGTGCGATTGAATCCGTTTGTCTTGCGTGGGGGAGTACATTCCTCGTTAATTCAAAAGGGCTTACTCCTGATAAAGCCGCACAAATGATAACCTTTTATTTTATAGGAATGACCTTGGGAAGATTTTTGTCAGGTGTGTTTGCAAATAGAATTTCACCGAAAAAGATTATCGTAATAGGGGAGTCAATAACATTAATCGCAATTATTCTCACCTTTGCGGGCAAACAAAGTATTGCGGGTTTAGGATTATTCCTTATCGGCCTCGGTAACGGACCGATATTCCCTAATATGACTCATTTAACACCAATACATATGGGTAGAGACATTTCTCAGTCATTCATTGGTCTGCAAGGTGCGGTTTCTTACGGAAGCATTTTGTTGTCACCAATAACATTTGGATTGCTCGCACAAAATCTTACAACAGATATTTTTAGTATTTTCTTAATAATTGCTTGGGTTATAACATTAGTTTCAACTTTCGCTATGCTTAAACATTCAAAATTGATTCAACCAATGGTTGAAAAATAAAAAATCAACTTTTATTACATTTACTTTTTGAAAAATGCACCCTACAATGCAGTTGTAACCGGTTTAAAAATTTTTAAGGAGAGATTTTTATGGAAAAAACAATTGGTAAGAAACTTCACGAATTAAGAAAACAATCAGGATTTACTCAGGATTATGTTGCAGAGAAACTTGGGGTATCAGCACAGGCAGTTTCTAAATGGGAGAATGATATCGCTTGTCCCGATATTATGACATTGCCAAATATTGCAGAACTTTATGGTATTACAGTTGACGAACTCTTTAAAAATGAAGAAGTGCAGTCAAAAGTGAAATACGAAAAAGAAGAAAAACCAAATGAAAATGAACTTGTTTTTAGAGTGTATGTTGACACTGTAAATGGGGATATAGTTAAAGTGAATTTGCCATATCTTTTAGTGAAAGAACTTATTAAAGTTGGCAAAAACATATCAGGGGTCATTGCAGGGGTAGATTTAAGTGGCGTTGATTTTGAAAGCATTTTCAAAATGGTTGAAATGGGCGTACTTGGTGAAATAGTAAATGTAAAAACTCAGAACGGTGATATTGTCAGGGTGGTCGTTGAAAAATGAAAGTAGCATTTCCTGTTAATCAGAAGACAAAATGCATAAAAATACCCAACGCACTTATCCTTAATAGATTTACTTTTTGTATTCTCAAATTGATTTTTAGGCGATTCTTTAATCCACTTAGAAAAGTCAAATATAAACATATAAAGCCTATTATTAAAAAGGCTAAAAGCTATAAAGGTTTTGAAATAGTAAATGTAAAAACTCAGAATGGTGAAAACATCATTGTTTGTTTATAAAAACTTTTTTTAAAAAACTCTTGCATTTTCACTTGACTTGTGATATTATATTTGAGCATTTGCGGTAGTCCGCAGAAAAATAACTATTATCTCGGGTGGTCCTCTGCTGAACTTCGGTACGAACACTTGAAAAATTTTTATCGGAGGTTAGTTATGGACGCATTAAAATTAATCGCAGAGGGTTGCGTTAAAGAAGCAAACCCAGCAATCAGAGTCGGTGACGTAGTTAAAGTACACGTCAAGATTCGTGAAGGCGAAAGAGAAAGAATTCAGGTATTCGAAGGAACAATCATTGCTCGCAAGGGCGCTGGCGTTTCTGAAACATTCACAGTTCGTCGTGTATCATACGGCGTTGGTGTTGAAAGAGTATTCCCTGTTAATTCACCAAACGTTGCAAAGGTAGAAACAGTTAGACGCGGTAAGGTTCGCAGAAGCAAACTCTACTATCTTCGTGACAGAGTTGGTAAGGCTGCTAAAGTTAAAGAGCAGATATAATCTAATCGTCAAACAGAGCAGAGAGAAATCTCTGCTTTTTGTTTATCATCATTATTTTTGCCTCCCTTGTCAAAGGGAGGGGGACCGTCGAAGACGGTGGAGGGATTCACAATGGACTGGACTGAAATCAAAATTAACATAGACGCAGAAAATATCGACCGTGCAGCCGATATTGCAAGTATGGCTGTGCCTTATGGTATTTATATTGAAGATTATCGAACACTTGAACAAGAAGCTTGGGAAATTGCAAACATTGACTTAATTGATGAAGACTTGCTTGCAAAAGACAGAACAAAAGGCTGTATTCATATCTATATTTCGCCAGAAGAAAACTATATGGAAGCAATTTCATTTTTAACTGAAAGATACGATAGTGAGAATATTTCACATACTATTGAACACGCAGTCTGCAAAAACGAAGATTGGGAGAATAACTGGAAAGAATATTTCAAACCGATGAAAATTGGTGAAAAACTTCTTATCCGTCCACTCTGGATTGACGACTATGATGCAGAAGGTAGAGCAGTTTTGAGCATTGAGCCAGGTCTTGCCTTTGGTAGTGGTGGACATCATACAACCCGCCTTTGCCTTGAAACACTTGAAAAGCACGTAAAAATAGGTGACAGTGTCCTTGATTGTGGTTGTGGTAGCGGTATTTTATCAGTTGCCTCTCTTTTGATGGGTGCTGACAATGCAACAGGTGTTGATATTGATAAATTAGCTGTTAAAACAGCTATTGAAAATGGTAAAGTAAACGGCTTCCACGCACCAAAATACAATATTCTCAATGGCAACCTTGTTGATAAAGTGACAGGTACTTTTGATGTTGTTGTTGCCAATATTGTTGCTGATATTATCATTCTTTTCTCAAGTCAAGTAGGGGACTTTCTTAAAGATGATGGCGTTTTCATCACATCTGGTATCATCGAACCGCGCGAAGAAGAAGTAACAAATGCATTTATTCAGAACGGATTTGAAATTATCGAACGCTATGAATCAAGCGGATGGCTCTGCTTTGTTTGTAAAAAGAAATAAATTATATATGTTTGTTGTAGAGACGATTCGCGAATCGTCTCTTTTTTTTTTACAAATTTTTCCATAAATTCTATTGACAAAATCAAAAAAATATTATATATTTATGATGTAGTTAGCTATGGCTAACTTTATATATTACTTAAAAGTTAGCAAAGGCTAACAAAAGACTAACAAACATAAGAAAAACAACTTGACCATATAAATTAAGAGAAGGAGAGTGTGCAATGAGAACATTGAGAGATGTTAAAATTGGCAACAAAGCCAAAGTTGTCAAAGTGCACGGTGAAGGCGCCATCAGACGCCGCATTATGGATATGGGCATTACAAAAGGTGTCGAATTATATGTGAGAAAAGTAGCCCCTTTGGGTGACCCGCTTGAAATATATGTGAGAGGATATGAACTGTCCCTACGAAAAGCAGATGCAGAAATGATTGAGGTTGAAGATATAAAATGAGCATTAAAATCGCACTTGCAGGTAATCCCAACTGTGGCAAAACAACACTATTCAACGCACTTACAGGTTCAAACCAATTTGTTGGTAACTGGCCGGGAGTTACAGTTGAAAAAAAAGAAGGCAAACTTAAAAATTATGACGATGTTATAATCGTTGACTTGCCGGGTATCTATTCTTTATCACCATATACTCTTGAAGAAGTTGTTGCAAGAAAGTTTCTTGTTAACGAGCGTCCCAATGCAATTATAAATCTTGTTGACGGAACAAATCTTGAGAGAAATCTTTATCTTACAACTCAACTTACAGAACTTGGAATCCCCGTTGTTGTTGCAATCAATATGATGGATGTTGTAACAAAACGAGGCGATAAAATTGATATTGACATTTTATCCAAGAAAATCGGTTGCAAAGTAGTTGAGATTTCAGCGCTCAAAGAAACGGGCATTGACGAAGCTGTAGAGATTGCAATAGAAATTGCTAAAACTGAACACAGAGCGCCAATACATAGATATTCAGGTGCAGTTGAACACGCACTTGCTCATATTGAAGAAGCAACCATTCATAATATGAACACACCACAACAGCGTTGGTTTGCAGTTAAAATTTTTGAGCGCGACCAACAGGTTCTTTCAACTTTGAATATTGACAAGAATACTCTCAGCCACATTGAAATGGATATAAAAATGACTGAAACAGAACTTGATGATGACGCTGAAAGTATAATTATTAATGAGAGATATTTGTTTATTGAGTCCGTTGTTAAAGAATGTTTCAAGAAAAAAAGACGAAACAATGTGACAACATCTGATAAAATCGACAAAATCGTTACTAACAGATTTTTGGCATTGCCAATTTTTGCTGTTGTAATGTTTTTGGTTTATTATGTGTCAGTTTCAACTGTTGGCACTTGGGCAACAGACTGGGCAAACGATGGTGTTTTTGGTGAGGGCTGGACATTGTTTGGACTGTTTATTCCAAGTGTGCCACAGCTTGTTGAAGCATTACTTAATACATTAAACTGTGCTGATTGGTTGCAGAGCTTAATCCTTGATGGTATCGTTTCAGGCGTAGGTGCAGTTTTAGGCTTTGTGCCACAGATGATAGTTCTTTTCATCTTCCTTGCGTTCCTTGAAGCTTGTGGATATATGTCAAGAGTAGCCTTTATGATGGATAAGCTTTTTAGAAAGTTCGGGCTTTCAGGCAAATCTTTTATCCCAATGCTCATAGGTTCTGGTTGTGGTGTGCCAGGTATTATGGCATCTCGTACAATCGAAAATGAACGTGACCGCCGAATGACAATAATCACAACAACATTTATTCCTTGTAGTGCTAAAATTCCGATTATAGCACTCATTGCTGGCAATCTTTTTGAAGATGCTTGGTGGGTGGCGCCGAGCGCGTATTTCATAGGTGTTGCAGCGGTTGTTGTGTCAGGCATAATGCTTAAAAAGACAAAACTCTTTGCAGGTGAAGTAGCGCCATTTGTTCTTGAATTACCACTTTACCATATGCCAACATTCACCAATATAATGAGAAGTATGTGGGAGCGTGCAAGCTCATTTATTAAAAAAGCCGGTACAGTTATTCTCGTGTCATCAATTATTATTTGGCTCGGCTCATCATTTGGTTTGATGAACGGTAAAATGACATTCAGCCTCGATATGTCACTTTCAGATAGTGTAATTGGTATGATTGGTGATGCTCTCAAGTTCCTTTTTGTACCGTTGGGCTTTGGCAATGCAGAAACTGCAGTTGCAACAATTATGGGACTTATTGCAAAAGAAGAAATCGTTTCAGTTCTTGAAATTCTTGAGTTTAATGGTTTAAATCAACTTGCAGGATATTCATTCCTTGTGTTTAATCTGCTATGTGCACCTTGTTTTGCAGCTATGGGTGCAATCCGTCGTGAAATGAATTCTGCAAAATGGACTTTCTTTGCAATTGGTTATCAATGCACATTTGCTTATGCCGTGTCACTTATGATTTATCAATTTGGAAATCTCTTTATGGGAACTCCAAATGTTTTAGGTTTGATTTGTGCAGTTCTTGTGTTAATTGCAATTATCTTTATGCTAGCAAAACCCTTTAAAGAATATAAAAATAAAGGTTGATTTTTATGCTTGAATTTTTGAGTGCAAATATAGGTACAGTTATTGTTTTCGTGGTGTTAGCAATAATTGTGGGTGCAATAATTTATAAAATGTATCGTGATAAAAAACAGGGCAAATCATCCTGTGGGTGTAATTGCGGGAGTTGCCCGATGGCAAACGAATGTCATAAATAAAATGTGGCTACTAACTTGTTTAGTAGCCATTTTTTATTGAAAAAAGTATTAAGTTGCAATATAATAAACAAAAAGGGGAGATTTTATGAAAAAGTTTATTTCAATCTTACTTGTATTTGCAGTTGTTTTAACTTTATTTGGTTGTACAAAAATAGAAGTTAAAACATTAGACCAATATAACAATTCTAATCCAAAAGAAATGAGTCTTTTGACAGTTGAAGATGGTTACATAGTAAATGAAAAAGGCGAAAATGTAGTCCTTAAAGGTATAAACTTAGGTAACTGGCTTTTGTGGGAAACTTGGATGGGTTTTGTGCCTGAATATACAGAAGACTGGGCATATTATGATACTTTGAAAGTGCTTTTTGATAGATTTGGTGAAGAAAAAACAAATGAAATTGTTAAATCCTATGAGGATAATTTCATAACAGAAAATGACATTGCCCAAATAGAAAAACTTGGTTTTAATTGTGTCCGTATTCCGTTCTGGTATCGTAATTTTATGACAGAAGACCTAGAATGGTTAGCAGAAAATCACGACGATAATAAAGGCTTCCAAAAACTTGATTGGCTTATCAATACTTGTGAAAAATATGGTGTTTATGTAATGCTTGATTTACACGGTGCACCAGGTGGACAAAGCAAAAATCATTGCACGGGCAAAGCGGGTCGCAACGAGCTTTATGAAAATGAAGATATGCTCAATGCAACAATAGAACTTTGGACTACAATCGCAAATCGATATAAAGACAATAAAACAGTATGTGCTTATGACCTTTTAAATGAACCACAGAACAATGGTGGCTATGATGGCGATTATTCTTGGCCAGCAGAAAGTGAAGACGCAGTTTCTCGCACAAATAAGGTTTATGATATTCTGTATAAAGCAATCCGCGAAATTGATAAAAATCACATAATCTCATTTGAGGGTGTTTGGTCAACAACCGTATTACCAAACCCACAAGAAATGGATTATGAAAATATGCTTTATCAATTGCACCTTTACGATAGTGAAAAAGGTATGATTCGTTATCGTGTTGATGAACTTAAAACAGCTCGAAAAGATTGGGGAGTTGCAGTGGTAGTGGGTGAATATAACAACCACGAATGTGAAGAATATGCCCAAAAGAAATACGAGAAAAATGACATCAGCAGAATCAAATGGACTTATAAAACATATAACGCAGGCGAAACTTGGGGAATATTCAACAAACAAGTTGAACGAATTGATATTAAAACTGCAACATACGAAGAAATTATCACTTTCATAACTGAAAATACAAAAACCGAAATCTTTAACTTTAATGCCAAAGAAATGGCAATTCTTAGATAGTTGTTATTGATTATTTATTGTTTTAATGGTATAATTTACAAGATATATACTCGCATAAGGAGTTGGAAAATTTGAATATTCAAACTGTTAAAAATACAATCGAAAACGGCAATGCAGTTCTTGGTATTGAAATGGGCTCAACACGAATTAAAGCCGTTTTGATTGACGAAAAACATAATCCTATTGCATCGGGGTCTCATGGTTGGGAAAACCGCTTTGAAAACGGTGTCTGGACATATCATCTCGATGATGTGTGGACAGGACTTCAGGATGCTTATAAAAATCTTAAAGCAGATGTAGAAGAAAAATATGGTGTAAAACTTACCAAACTTAAAGCTATGGGCTTTTCTGCAATGATGCACGGTTACCTTCCATTCGACAAAGACGGAAAGCAACTTGCTGAATTCAGAACTTGGAGAAACACCATAACAGAACAATCTGCCGAAGAGTTAACAAAACTTTTCAAATTCAATATTCCACAGAGATGGAGTATTGCACATCTTTATCAGGCAATTCTTAATGGAGAAGAACACTTGCCACAGCTTGATTTTCTTACAACACTTGAGGGCTATGTTCATTGGATGCTCACAGGTGAAAAGGTAATCGGTATTGGTGAAGCAGCAGGTATGTTCCCAATTGATAGCACAAAGAATTGCTATGATGAAAAAATGGTAGCAGATTTTGATGATAAAATTCAGGATAAGGGATATGGTTGGAAATTACTCGATATTCTTCCAAGAATCCTTGTAGCAGGTGAAAATGCAGGAATACTTACAAAAGAAGGTGCATTGCTTCTTGACCCGACAGGAGAATTAGAATATGGTTGTCCTCTTTGCCCACCTGAAGGCGATGCAGGAACAGGAATGGTTGCAACAAACAGCGTTGCAGCAAAAACAGGCAATATTTCAGCAGGTACATCAATCTTTGGTATGATAGTCCTTGATAAAGCACTTTCGGATGTTTATACAGAAATTGATATGGTTACAACGCCTACAGGTAAGCCTGTTGCTATGGTGCATTGTAACACTTGTACATCAGATTTGGATGCTTATGTAAAACTTTTTTCAGAAGTGTTAGCGAATAGTGGTGTGGAGGTTAATAAACCTGCGCTATACGATATGCTTTATGCTGAAGCACTTAAAGGTGATGCAGATTGTAACGGTATTATCAGTTTTAACTACTATTCAGGTGAGCCTGTAACAGATACTGCAGAGGGCAGACCATTGTTAGTCAGAATGCCTGACAGTAAATTCAGTCTTGCAAACTTTATGCGCGCACAACTTTATGGCACAATGGCAACACTTCGTCTTGGTATGAACATTCTTTTCGATAAAGAGAATGTCCAAATTGAAAAACTTTTAGGTCACGGTGGACTTTTCAAAACACCAATTGTCGGTCAAAAGCTTATGGCAGGTGCACTTAATACTCCAGTTGCTGTTATGGAAACAGCAGGCGAGGGCGGTGCTTGGGGTATTGCTCTCTTGGCTGCATATATGGTAAATAAAGATAAAGAACCACTTGAAGACTACCTTGAAAATAATGTCTTTGCCGAATATAAAGCAAGTGTAATTGAGCCTGACAAAGCAGATGTTGACGGCTTCAATGAATATATTAAGAGATATAGTTTGGCGGTTGCAGTTGAAAAATGTGCAATCAACACTCTTAAGTAAAGGAGAAAAATATTATGAGTCTTAAAAATTATGAATTCTGGTTTGTTGTTGGTAGTCAGTTCCTTTATGGTCCTGAGGTTTTGGAAACAGTTGCAGTTCGTGCACAGGAAATGGTTGATGAACTCAATGCATCGGGCACTCTTCCTTGCAAAGTTGTTTACAAAGTTACTGCAAAGACAAACAAAGAAATTACAGATGTTGTAAGAGAAGCAAACTATGACAAAAAGTGTGCAGGTATCATTACTTGGTGTCATACATTCAGCCCATCAAAAATGTGGATTAATGGCTTTGTAGATTTACAGAAACCATATTGCCACCTTGCAACACAGTACAATGTGGAAATTCCAAACGACGAAATCGATATGGACTTTATGAACCTTAATCAGGCTGCTCACGGTGACCGTGAACACGGATTTATCGCAGCAAGACTTCGTATGCCTCGTAAGGTTATTGCAGGTCATTGGACAAAGGATTCAGTTCGTTCTCGTCTTGGCGATTGGATGCGTTCAGCGGTTGGCGTTGCCGTAAGTAAAGAACTTAAAGTAATGCGTTTCGGTGACAATATGCGTGAAGTTGCTGTTACTGAGGGCGATAAAGTTGAAGTTCAGGCAAAACTTGGTTGGCAGGTTAACACTTGGGCAGTTGGTGACCTTGTAAAAGAAATGAATGCCGTAACAGATGCTGAAATTGACGCACTTATGGACACTTATAAGGCTGAATACGATATTGCAACTGATAATATCGAAGCAATCCGTTATCAAGCCCGTGAAGAAATTGCAATGAAGAAAATGCTTGATGCGGAAGGTTGCATGGCTTTCTCAAATACATTCCAAGACCTTTATGGTATGGAACAGCTTCCCGGTCTTGCAAGTCAGCATTTAATGGCTCAGGGCTATGGCTATGGTGGTGAAGGTGACTGGAAAGTTGCTGCTATGACTGCCATTATGAAAGCTATGGCAGAGGGTAAAAATGGTGGTACAGGCTTTATGGAAGACTATACATACCACCTTGTTGAAGGCGAAGAATACAGCCTTGGTGCACATATGCTTGAGGTTTGTCCGTCAATGGCAGCAGCAAAGCCTCGTATTGAAACACATCACCTTGGAATTGGTATGAACGAAAAAGACCCTGCTCGTCTTGTTTTTGAAGGAAAAGCAGGTAGTGCTATTGTTGTAAGCCTTGTTGATATGGGTGGTCGTCTTCGTCTTATCTGTCAGGATATCGAATGTGTTAAACCTATTATGGAAATGCCAAATCTCCCTGTTGCTCGTGTAATGTGGAGAGCAATGCCAGATTTGGAAACAGGTATTGAATGTTGGATTACAGCAGGTGGTGCTCATCATACAGTATTAAGCTATGATGTAACTGCAGAACAGATGAAAGACTGGGCAAATATGATGGATATCGAATTTGTTCACATTAATAAAGATACAACAGTTGCAGGTCTTGAAAAAGACTTATTCCTTGCTGACCTTGCTTGGAAATTGAAATAAGGTGAAATTATGCTTGAACAGTTAAAAAAAGAAGTATTTGAAGCGAATATGCTTTTGCCAAAATACGGACTTATAACATTCACTTGGGGTAATGTTTCAGGTGTTGACCGCGAAAAAGGTCTTATGGTAATTAAGCCATCTGGTGTTGAATATGACCAAATGAAACCTGAAGATATGGTTGTAGTTGACCTTAAAACAGGCAAAAAAATTGAGGGTGACCTTAATCCATCATCTGATACTGATACTCATGTGGCACTTTATAATGCATTCCCTGATATTAAAGGTGTTGTTCATACTCACTCTCGTTGGGCAACAACTTTTGCACAGGCAGGTATGGGAATTCCTGCACTCGGCACTACTCACGGTGATTATTTCTATGGTGAAATTCCATGTACTCGCAAAATGACACCTGAGGAAATTGGTGGAAAATACGAACTCGGAACAGGTAATGTTATTATTGAAACCTTTAATGATAAAGAGCCTAATGACATTCCTGCAGTCCTTGTTTACAGTCACGGACCGTTTACATGGGGTACTGACCCACATAATGCAGTTCACAATGCTGTTGTGCTCGAAGAACTTGCATTTATGGCTTGGCACAATATAATGATGAATCCTGGGATTCAGCCAATGCAACAGGAACTTCTTGACAAACATTATCTTCGTAAACACGGTGCAAATGCTTACTATGGACAAAAGAAATAATTTATAAAAAGAAGGATAAAAATGAGTAAAGTAAAAAATGATGCAAAAATCAAAAATCCAATAATTGTAGCTGTTCGTGAACAACTTGAACACCGTGCTTTGTGGCTTTATCTTCTTTGTGATGAGGCTGGCAAACGTGGTCTTGATTGGTGGGATTTTGGCAGTGCCGCAATTAAGCGTTGTGGACATACACATGGTGCAAATCTTGTTAAGAAAGGCAAAACAGATAGCCTTGTAGGTCTTCGTAAAACTCTTTTCACAAAACCTGCACAAATGGTTTTTGAAATGAAAATTCTCGAAAGTACAGATGATAAACTTTCAATCGATTTCCACTATTGCCCACTTGTAAAAGCTTGGCAAAAAGCAGGTTGTACAGATGAAGAAATCGCAACGCTTTGTGATATTGCAATGTGCGGTGACCACGGAATTGGTGAAAAATATGGTGCAGTTCTTGACTTGCCAAAATGCATCGCAAAAGGCGACGATATCTGCTCACTCCGTTATCACAAATAATACATAAAAATTAATGGGTATTCCGTTTTTGGAATACCCATTTCTCTATTTTATTATTAACCAAAGAGATAAATTCAAGATTAAAAAAATTATGTTCACAATTGTAAAAACAAGTATGTATTTTCCTGTTTTAAAATTTTCTTTTGCAACAAACTTAAATGAAATTAGACTTGCCATTGATGCTATTAGAGTACCGAGCCCACCAAGATTGACGCCAACAAGTAAATCGTGGGCGTTTTCAGTAAACTTCGAAAGCAGAATAGCAGCAGGAACATTAGAAAACACCTGACTTGAAGCAATACCAACTAAAACTTCATTACCATTTACCATACTTTTCAAAAAGTCGCTTATTGGCTTTATTTCACCAAGATTACCGATAAAAATAAATAAAAAAACAAATGTGAAAAGCAAACTGTAATCTACTTTAAAAAGTACCTTGTGGTCAAAAACCAAAAGGATAATTAAAGTTATCAAAACAGTAATTTCATAAGGCATTACTCTAAAAACTGTCAATAATGAAATAATAAATATCAGCGAATAAACAATAATATGTAATTTTGAAAAAGCCGTTTTATTATTATCAAACTTTGTTGAGACTATGCCCTTACCTGTAACAAAACAACAAACAATAACAAGAAATAACGATAATAATGCGTAGGGGAGAATAGTAGAAATAAAATCTACAAATCCCATATTAAAAGCAGAGAATAAATATAGGTTTTGTGGATTACCAATAGGCGTTAGCATACTACCAAGATTTGCAGCGACAGTTTCAATGGTCACAATCCAAATGAGTTTATCCATTTTGTTTGATAACTTTAAGGCTGTTATTGTAAAAGGTACAAAAGTTATCAATGCCACATCATTTGTAATAACCATTGACGAGAAAAAGCAAAGTAACCCTAAAATAAGAGATAAGCCATTGACTCTCTTGATTTTTGAAAGCATCTTTTCTGCAATAAACTTAAAAACTCCAAGTTTATTGAATCCTGCCATAACAGACATCAGGCAAAATAATAAACCTAATGTGCGAAAATCAATATATTCAAAATACTCTCTGCTAGGAGTAACCAAAAAAGCTGAAATAACTGCTAAAATAAATGCTAATATAAGCACAATTTCACTTTTAATAAATTTTTTAACCTTTATCATACTATATCTCTTTCATCAATTTATAAAATTCACCGTATTCATCTTTACCGTCAAAAATCACATTGGTAAAACCTTTCTTTTGGTATAGATGCAAAGCTGATGTGTTGTCTTTATCAACACCAATAGTAGCTTCTTTATATCCCATTTCTTTGATTTGCTCTAAAATATAATCAATCAAAATTCCGCCGATGCCTTGATTGCGGTATTCTTTCTTTACAATAAGACGAGAAATATAAATTCTTTTATCTGGAATTGTGTAATCACTGTCGTTCATATCAAAAACATACGCAATTTCACCAATAAATTCTCCATCAATCTTATATACAAAGACAACTCGATTGCCCGATTCAACTTCGCGACGAAACTTTTCAGTAAACTCACATTTTTTCATATCCCAGATATTGTTGCATTTCTTGTAATCTTTAATATTAAGTTTTTCAATTACATAGTTTTTCATTACGATTTGCCACCTTTTGGGATATTATAACATTAAATATTATAAAATCAATATAGGAATAGCAATTTTGATATTGTTGACAAAGAATTAGTCAAATGATAAAATAATAGGGTTAATATGGAGATGTACCCAAGTGGTTGAAGGGTCCGCACTCGAAATGCGGTAGGTCG
>CALBNX010000071.1 GCA_937896885.1 uncultured Clostridia bacterium | reverse complement strand
TACCGAATTTCGCAAGAAATTGGGTCGCCGAGCCATCAACATTCAAGGCGTAGCCGCAGAAGGTTGTCAAATCCGATTGCCACCTCCAAAAAAATTCCAAGTCTTCGGACTTGGAATTTTTTTATACATTGCGAAAGCAATGGCATATCATCAACAATGGCAAAATTGCCATTGTTGTATCTCATCAGTCCGTAGGACTGTATATCATCACGCATAGCGTGTATCAAAAAACTTTCGCAATGATGATATACAACTTCTTACGAAGCTTATGGTATGCAATTCCTTACGGAATTGATGATATACAATGCTTCGCCTTACTTGTCGCCATTTGGACAACCAGATTGAGTATTACTTATACATGATTGTAATTATTATTGAAATATGATACAATTATTTTGTGGGAGGTCATGAAATGAAAAGTCGAGTTAATATCTTAAATGATAGGATTGTATTTGATTGCAATAAATTGAATTTGTTTTTGCTGATTTTTCCTATTTATATGTTTGTATTTGGTATACAGTTAATATTGGGACTTGTGCCATTTGAAGAAGATTACACAGGCTTTGATGTTTTTGGTTTTATTTTTGCGTGTGTATGGACTATTGTTGTAGGGTGGATGATTTTTTATCTTACTTTTAATATTTGTAAAAAGACTGTGCTTGATTCGGAGGGGATTACTGTTACTTTTTTATCTTACAAAAAAGAACTTGGGTGGCAAGAGATTAAGGATTATGGTGTATCCTACTCAGGTAAGGCAAAAGCTGACGGTAATGTTTACGATTTTTATTTTGCAACAGAAGAACAAGTGCAGAAAAATAATTTTAGAAAAAAACTGAAAGGCAATATGATAAAGATTCTTGTAGTAGGGGAAGATTATTATGTGGTGACGGAAAAGGTTATTCCTTTTTGCAAGTCGAAGTCTTCTGTAAATCCATTTATTGGTGAAGATAAATTTCATATTATACATATTATATAAGAGAAAAAAGATATGTTCGATATGTGGGGAACATATTTCGGAAAACCTAACAATGGTACAGATTGGTGTTTTGTAAAACAAACCATAAATAATTGGTATTATTACGAATTGCAATGGGGATAAAAATAGATAACTATGGTTCAGAATTGGGTAGTAAGACCAAAAAGAAAAACCAGACCAATCGGTCTGGTTTTTCTTTTTAAAATGAATTGAATATTAAAACTTCCTAACAAAACTACATCTTTTACAAAGTTCTTCACAAGCGTTTCTGGTTGAGAAGCCATTATAGATGTTTTGTGCTCTTTCTGAGTTTATGATTTTTTCTAAATCGGTTTCAAAAATATTCCCAAGATTTATTGTGCCATCGTTATCAAGGCAACAAGGAACAACTGTACCATCTGCTAAAATTCCTATGGCGGTGCGAAGTCCGGGGCAGAAAACCTTTTCGTCAACGTCATCGCTTTCGAGTGTCGGCCAATCGAATTTGTCGCCATATTCAACGTATATGTTGTTGCCAATTTTCATACCATTGCTTTCTTCGACAAAAGATTTTGGAATATGTTTTTGGAGTTTTGCTAAAACTTCATTATTTGAACTATTCTTGTTGCAAATATCAAACCAAGGTTTTGGAAAATATTCTTCGAGCTTTGCTAAGATTTCGTTATTCAAGCTGTCTTTGCCACCATTGTTCCAGAGTCTAAGAACAACAACCTTCTTGCCTTCAGCAGCTTTTGCGTATTCGAAACAATCAGTAAGATATTTATCAAATGCAATATTGTTGTTATTTGCTTCAAAAGAGTGTAATGAAATATACGTTCTATAGTGTGATTTAGAATTTAACAAAGCGTCTTGGTGTCTGCTTAACAAAGTACCGTTTGTTACAATCTTAACCATAAATCTCATTTCTTCGGCGATTTTCAAAAATTCATCAAAGTCAGGGTGACAGAGCGGCTCACCAAGAAGATGAAAACTAATGAAATCAGTATATGGTTTAATTTTACTAAGTACTGTTCTGAATTCTTCTTTGCTCATTCTTTTGGTTTCTCTTGTTGTACCCGGACAGAATGAACATTTTAAGTTGCAGATGTTTGAAATTTCAACATATATTTCTGCAAATTTTTTCATTTTATCACCACCAATACTTGTAATTATAGCATAACGCAAAACATTAGTAAATAAAAACTTTATTTTTTTGAAATGGCACTTGCGAACATCCTGATTCATCGGTTCAAATCTTAGAAGATTTGAAGCCTTGGGTTCGAGTGTTAAGAGAACAGTTCGGTGAACTGTTTTTAGCGAGAAGTGGCAGGGCGGGTACCGAATTTCGCAAGAAATTGGGTCGCCGAGCCATCAACATTCAAGGCGTAGCCACAGAAGGTTGTCAAATCCGATTGCCAAATACTCTTCTCAAAACTTCCTAACAAAGCTACATCTTTTACAAAGTTCTTCACAAGCTGTTCTGTTTGAAAATCCGTTATAAATATTCTGTGCTTTTGGCGAGTTGATTATTTCTTCTAAATCACTTTCAAAGATGTTACCGAGATTGATTTCCCCGTTGTTATCAAGACAACATGGGACAACTGTACCGTCAGCTAAAATGCCGATTTGGTCGCGGAGCCCATAGCAGAAAATCTTTTCTTCAACATCGTCACTTTCAAGTGTTGGCCAGTCAAATTTATCACCATATTCAATATAAATTCTTTTACCAACTTTTGTTCCGTTTCTCTCTTCAATCCAAGGCTTTGGAAAATAATTTTCAAGTTTTGCTAAAATTTCATTATTCAAACTATCTTTACCGCCGTTGTTCCAAAGTCTGAGAACAACGATTTTTTTATTTTCAGCAGACTTTGCATATTCAAAACAGTTTTCAAGATAATCATTGAATGAGATTTTATTGTCATTTGCTTCAAAGGAGTGCAATGAGATAACAGTTTTATAATGTGATTTTGAATTTAACAGAATGTATTTCTTTTTATTTAAAAGCGTACCATTTGTGGTAATAATAACCTTGAAATTCATTTTGTCTGTAGTGTTTAAAAAATCTGCAAGGTCGGGGTGGCAAAGGGGCTCACCGAGAAGATGAAAATAAATGTAGTCAGTATATGGCTTTATTTTGTTTAACACAATTTCAAATTCTTGCGTATTCATTCTTTTGAGTTTTCTCGTTGTGCCGGGACAAAATGAGCAACTTAAATTACAGATATTTGAAATCTCAACATATACTTTTGCAAATCTTTTCATTTTCTCACCACCTTATAGTTATAATTGTAACACAACGCGTGAGAATATTAAACAAAAACTTTCTTTTTTATTGAAACAAACTTTTTGATGTGATAAAATATTTTTATAAAAATATCAACGGAGATTTTGGTTATGTATGATTTCAGAATAGAAACAGATTTAGTCGCATTTGATAATTATGTAAAAGCAAATAAAGGCTCATATCTTCAATGTTCAAAGTGGCCTGAAGTTAAAACATCTTGGGGCTCAAGATTTTATAGCGGATTTTTCGGTGAAGAAAGAGTGCTCACTTGCCTTGTGCTCTCAAGAGTGTTGCCAGTAGCAGGTGAAATTTGGTATATCCCTTGCGGACCTTTGTGCGATTATAAAAACGAGAGCTTACAAAAAGAATTTACAGATTTTATTAAAGCAGAAATGAAAAAAGCAGGGGCAACTTGTCTTGTGGTTGATCCGCTTATCCCATTGCGTATCAGTGGCGAAACTCAAGAAGACGGCATAAATGCTCATAAATTATTGACAGCTTGTGGCTATTCATTAAATCCCAAAATTGAAACATACACATATAAACATCCTGTGCAGACATATATCCCCTTGCGTGACGACGATAATAATATTATTCCGTCTGACAAGATTCTCAAAAACTGTGAAAAGGGTGTTCGTTATAGCGTGCGAATTGGCACAACCCGTGGACTTGAATCAAAGCTTTATATTTATGAAGATGTGAAGAACAATCCACAGATTATGGATGATTTTATGAGTGTTATGCAAGATACATCAAACAGAAATGACTTCGTTTCTCGCGATGGTGACTATTGCAAAAACCTTATGGAAAAGTTCAGTGACAGTTCGGATATTATCATTGTTTATTATAATAAGAAGAAAGACCGTGACCTTGAAAATGAGCGTCAGACTAAAAAACAAGAACTTTTAAAAGCACTTGAAACTGCGCCTGAAAAGAAAATCAAGGGTATTAAAGGTGATATTGAAGCAATTGACAGTAACACCAAAAACTTTGAAGTCAGAATGGAAGAAACCAAAGACTATCCCGACGATGCAATAATTCCTATTGCTGGTGGGTTCACTTTGCGTTATGGTGGGGTAGCATCTTGCCTTTTCGGTGGCACAAGAAATATAATCCGTAACAATACCCGTTCAAGCCACTATTTGAACTTTCTTCGCATTTGCAAGAGCATTGAATGTGGTTGTGACTATCACGATTTGGGCTATGTTCTTGTTGATTCACCTGAATTGAATAGTGACGGTACTCTCGGCGAAATGAAGCCTAATAAAGACTTTGTGGGTATCAATGAATTTAAGCTGAGCTTTGGTGCAGATTATATGGAGTTTATTGGCGAATATGTGCTTGTGGGCAATAAACTTAAATATTATCTTTATAGCAATCTTATGCCAAAGGCAAAGAAATTTAAAATGAAAATTGTGAAGTTAATTAGAAGATAAGCATTTGTAAAAATAAGGAAAGGGGGAAGTTAAGGGTGCGCACAAAAGATATTGAAAAGATTTTCATTAAACGTTGTGAAGAGTATGCAAAAGAAATTTGTGCAATCGACACTCAGGTTGACCGCAAAAAGAATGAAACACATTTTTCAATTTATCTTTCAATCAGCAGAATAACTTTTGTTTATAGAACAAAAGAATCCGAATTCAATCACCCGAGCACTCTTTATGTACGACTCCACCTAAAAAAGAACCGTGATGTTTTCTTTCATATTCCTGAACTTTTGAGCTTTCTTGGAATTGAAGATTTCAGGGCTTTTTGCTTTCCTTATATTGAAAATGAGAAAAGGTTTAATGCGTGTTTTGATGCTCTCACAAGTCTTCTGAACGACCATTGCAAAGAGTTTGAAAATATAGTTTTGCAGGGACAATATGATAACTTACAAAGCTTGCAGAAAGAAAGACTTTTTGAATTTCACGAGCTTAATGAAGAAGTTATTAACGAACATAACGATTATGAAAAAGAAGTGCTTCAGGCTGAATTAAGTGATTGGCACGAATCATTTGAATTTCTTTTTCGTTATACCACAAATACGGATTATTATAGTTTCTGTCTTGGCAAAATCCAAAAAGCCAAGAAAAAATATGCTAAAAAGGTTGAGAAAGATAAAGCAACTGATTATGAAAAGATGCTTTTAGAGTTTATTTCAAAGCCTGAAAATGCTGGTTTTAGACCAATGCCTGATGAGTGTTTTGCTTATCGTGATTCACAGGCATATCTTTATGGCAAAGAGGGCTTCCCTTGCTCTTGGCACACAACTGCACTTTCAATAGTGTTTGGCGCAACTTTGTTCATAATAGTTTCAAGGGTATTCTGCTTATATTTATTCCGTGACACAATCGGATATTTTGGTGCTGATTGGTGGATAAGCGGATTTTTTGGTGCTGTCGCAGGAGTTCTTATTGCCGTTTTGATGCCAGAAAGAATAAAGGTAGCACTCAAAGATAAAAAAGCAAAATTCAACAATGAATTTCAGGATATTGTTGAATCAGAAAAATGGACATCCTTCACAAAATATCTTATTCACGGTGCAATAGCAATACTTTTGACTGTTACAGTGTGGCTTTCTTCGATGTCTATAAGACTTTATGATACTTATGGGCAATATCCGACAATGGATAAGCCAATAGGATGGACGGACTTTAAATATGTGGATATTGATAATGCTTATTACATAACTGCCCGATATAATACTTATGGTGACAGAATTGATAGACCATCTTATGTGTTGGTAATGAAGAATGGAGATATAATTGATTTTGATGGATACACTTCTGTTGAAAAAACAGAAGAAATTATGTTGCCTATACTTGAAAAATATAGTATTGAAATAATAAATGTTGATTCAGGGAAGGACATTCCTGGATATGATGCGTGGTTCGAGAAGAATTACGAATAACAAGGTGAAATATATGGCGTATTTATTTGTACATTTTAAAGAAAAAATTACACCTGATGGTGAGCAGGTTTATTTTGGCATCAGTCGTGATGGACTTAATTGGGAAAAGGTCAATGACGGCAATCCAATTCTCACGGCACAGCTTGGTGAAAAAGGTTGTCGTGACATTGAAATTGTGCGACTTCATACAGGTGGATTTGTAATTCTCACAACTGATTTGTGCGTTGCCAATCGTTATGACGAAAATCTTCAACTTGACTGGTCGAATATAAATCGTACTGGTAGCAAATGTCTTCGCATGTGGAAAACGGACGATTTGGTTAATTTCAGCGAAGAAAAACTCGTGTATTTCGGACGTGATGATTTCGGTTGTATGTGGGCGCCTGAAGTGTATTTTGAAGAAGAAACAGGTGAATATTTAATCCATTGGGGTTCAACTGTGGCAGAAGATGACTATAAGCATATGTCAATTTACTGTTCAGTCACAAAGGATTTTGAAGCATTCTCTGAACCGAAGTTGTTTTTCACAAAAGATAATGAAATTCTTGATACACATATCCGTAAAATTGACGGCGTTTATCATATGTTCTATAAAAATGCCAACAATCCGTCAATGAATATGCATGCTACATCAGATAATCTTTATGGGCCTTATGAGCATGATGAAAGCTTTGAAGATTATATGAATACTATTGAAAAACCAGGCTCTTATGAGGGTGGAACAAGCTTTATTTTACCTGACGGTAGATGGTGCTTATTGTTTGATTTCTTTGGTTGCGAAAAAGAGAAGATGGGTTATGTACCGTTTATCTCATCAAAACCTGGTGATATGAATTTCACTCGTTGTCCAGAATTGATTAAATTCCCTTATGGATATAAGCACGGCGGAGTAATCAAAATCACCGAAGAAGAGTATGAAAGACTTAAGAGTGCAGAATATTAAAATATGTAGGGCGGGGGCTTGCTCCCGCCGTTTATTTTTGTTCGCAAATTTGAATTTGTCTAACTCTTTTTAATCGTATTTTCTTTGGCTCCCTCTGACGAGGGAGCTGTCGAGCGTATGCGAGACTGAGGGAGAGATAGTCTAAAGTTAATTTGATTTTGCTTATCTCTCCCTCCGTCAAAATCAAAGATTTTGCCACCTCCCTCGTCAGAGGGAGGCAATATAATCGCAACGCAGTTCCGACACTCTGCACTCTGCATTTTGCACTCTGCGTTCGTCCCCATAAACCCCAATTTGCCGAGACGATTGTTTGAAATATTGTTTTTTTACAGCTTGACATTGTTTCAAATACAAAATAGAGCGAAAAAACACGAAAAAAGATACACATAAACACTATATATTGTTAATTTTATCTTGTAAAATTGCAAGACATTTGATATAATAAGATATTAAAAATATTATGTGTAACTATGCCCGAACGGAGTAGGAAAATGGATAATAAAATTGATAAATTTAATGAAGAAAGACAAAAAGATTTAATCATAGGCCGAAATGCTGTGACTGAGCTTATCAAGTCAGGCAGAGAGATTGATACACTCTTTGTAATGCGTGGTGAAAAGGGTGGTTCGCTTGGTAAAATAATCGGTGAATGTCGTGAAAAGGGCGCTGTGGTTAAAGAAGTTGATAAAAAGAAACTCGACTTTATGTGTGGCCACAATAATCATCAGGGTGTGGCAGCAATATGCGCGGCTCACGATTATTCAACGGTTGAAGAAATTTTGAAGGTTGCTGAAGAAAGAAACGAAGCGCCATTCATTGTGGCTTGTGACGGAATTGAAGACCCACATAATTTAGGCGCAATTATAAGAACTGCAGAAGCAGCAGGTGTGCACGGAATAATTATTCCTAAACGCAGAAGTACATCTCTTAATTACACTGTTGGAAAAACTAGTGCGGGTGCACTTGAATATATGAAGGTTGCTCGTGTGTCAAACCTTGCATCAACTCTTGATGACCTTAAAGAAAAAGGCTTGTGGGTTTATGGTGCGGACATGGATGGTGTGGATGTCCGTTCAACAAATCTTGATGGTGCAGCAGTGCTCGTTATCGGCTCAGAAGGTGACGGAATGAGCAGAATTGTCCGTGAAAAGTGCGATTTTATAATTTCACTTAAAATGAAAGGTCAAATCAATTCGTTAAACGCTTCCGTAGCGGGTGGCATTTTAATGTATGAATTCTCTAATCAAAGATAAAATTAACTATAATAAATTTTTCGGGGGACTTTATTATGGCAGACAGAATTCCAGATTCTCTCATTGATGAGATTCTCGCATCCGTAAAGAAATATGAAACAGAAGACACAACAAACATATCTTCTACAAATGTTGATGCTTTGTTAGAAGACATTAAAGAAAGTGTGCCTTTAAAGGTGGCAGAAGAAAAAACAATGGTGATTTCTTCATTGCCAAAAGCAGAAACTAAAGAAAAATTCAAAGTGAATATTTCTGAAATAACTGAAACAGAAAAAACTGTTGTTTTGCCAAGCATTACAGAGGATGTGAGTGTTCATATAGAAGAAAGCGGGCAAATTGGCTTTTCTGCTGACGGAACAAAAATTGGTAGCGAAGAAGTTTTTGAAGAAAAAGAAGAACCAAAAGAAGAAATTAAATCTGTCAGTGGTCAGATTTCTATTGAAAAAACTAGAATGTTCAACGAAGTTAAAATTCGTGGGGAATATAATCCGAATATCTCTCATAATTTAGGAAATAAGGTCGTTAGAACTACAACAGGCGAGGGTGACCCACTCTCAACTCCTGTTATGAAAGAAGAAAAGTATAGAAAGCATTTTATGAATCGTCCTGTGCAGAATATCGAAAAAACACAGGAGCATCGCAAACTCATTGAGTCACTCCCCGAAAAGACCATTGAAACTCCAGGTATTGTTATCAAAAAGAATGGCGGACTTAAAGCGAATACAGATGGCATTGAACCATTGCCAGTTATTGTTCCTGCTGAATATGAGTTGGAACAAGAAAAGAACAATCCCGTTATTGATAAAGAAGAAAAGCAAGATGTTTATTCTGATAACCAGATTATGCTTGATGGATTTGGTGTAGATGATGAACCAGTTATGCAACAATCTGAAGAAGAAGCAGAAGCAGAACTTCGTGAAACCAGAAAAACCATCGTTGACAATTTTATGAACGGTGGATTGATTTTTAAGCAAGATGTTGAAGATGGCGATGCTAGTGCAACAACTCCAAAGCGCCGTTTTGAAAGACGAAAAGTATCAGTTGCTCGTGAATATTACGGTCCAAAAGATACAAATGCTGTTTATAGAGTTTTTGAGGCAGAGAAAAAGAGTCTTATAGCTAAGCTTTCAGGACTTTCAATAATTTGCCTTATAATGTCATTACTCGCAGCGGTTGCAGGTGCAGAGAATGGCAATTTTGAGATTTATGGCAACAACGAATATGTTTATGTTGCAATTCAACTTGTTTTATTGCTTGTTGCTTGTGGTGTTTGCTATCATAGTTTTGTTGATGCAATCAAAGGACTTAAAAACAAAATCTTTGATATGAACACAGTAATTTTAGCATCAGCAGTTGCAGGTGCTTTACAGTGCCTCGTTGGATTTGGATTTACTGATAGCGTTGAATCAAGCGCAAGGCTGTTGGCAGGTGCAGCAGTTTTGCCTATGATTTTAAAAACTGTTGCTGAACTTATCCGTTGCAAAGGTGACATTGCGAACTTTGAAATCGTGTCAGACGAAGAAAATGAATTTTATTGTGTGCAGAATATCGGTGACGAAGATACAGCCAATGAAATTGCTCGTGGACTAATGCTTGGTAATCCTGATATTAAATATTCTGCAAAGATTGATTTCCCTGCAAGATTTGTTGAACTTTCTCGTTCAGCAGAAGTCACAGGACCATTACTCAAAATTGCAGTTCCTGCAGTTTCAGGTGTTGCACTAGTGATAGGCATAATTTTTGGCATTATTTCCACAAATGTTTTTGTGGGTGTCAGTGCTTTTGCAGGTGCTGTACTTATGGGGCTTCCGTTAGCTGCAAGCCTTTGCGCAATTTCAAATCTTTATACAGAAAATAAAAGACTCAATGAAGAAGGCTCTTTAATTAATGGTTACAGTGCTGTTGAAGACGCAGTTAACTCAAACGGCATAATGGTTGATGCTTGTGATGCTTTTGTTAGTGGTGGCTGCAACATTGAAGGCATTAAACTTTATCACAAAATGAGAATTGATGAAGCGATTCTTTATACAGCATCAGTTATTATTGAGTCAGGTGGAGTTCTTTCAGATATTTTCAATGGTGTTATTATTGGTAAACAACAGCTTTTATTCCCAGTTGAATCGTTAGCTTATGAAGAAAAATTAGGATGTTCTTGTTGGATTCATAATCACAGAGTTCTTGTAGGTAACAGAGAACTTCTTGTTCATCATAATGTTGAAACCCCTGATGAAGAACTTGAGAATAAATTCAAGCAAAATGGCAGAAATGTAATTTATCTTGCAATTGAAGGTAAGATTGCTGCAATGTTTGTTGTTGTTTATAAGGCAAATGAAGAAACAGCGAGATATATGCAAGAACTTGAAAAAGATGGTCTTACAATCTTCTTTAGAACATCTGACGCTAATATTACAGAAGAATTTATTGAAGCAGAATTTGGTTTGCCTTCAAATGTTGTGAAGATTATTAATCCTATTGCAGGTGAAATGTTCGCGAAAGTAAAGAACAATGAAATCGACCGTGCAGATGCAATGATAATGCATGACGGTAGCGCAAAGACTATGTTCTCTGCTCTTCATAGTGCATTTTCAATCAACTCTTATATAAACACATCAAGAATTATCCAATTTGTTTCATCATTTTTGGGTGTTGCGATTGTTACTTTACTTGCAAGTCTTTCAGGCCTTGCACAAATTGGTGTTTGGCAAATTATATTGTATCAAGGAATTTGGGCAGCAGTACTCAGCGTGCTTCCAATATTGCGAAAAAAATAGTTTAGGGGATGACAGATTTGTCAGAAATTTTAAACTCAATTAAAGATGGTTTCTTGTGGCTTTGGGCATTTGATGAAGTTAGATTTACTATTGATGCACTCGTGAAACTCGGCCTTGCAGCATTGTTAAGTGGTATAATCGGTTTTGAGCGTGAACATTCACATCGTCCGGCAGGTTTTAGAACACACATCCTTGTGTCAGTTGGCTCTGCTCTTGTAATGCTCACATCGGTTTATATCGCAAAAGACCAGGGAATGGTAACAGATGTTACAAGAATGAGCGCACAGGTAATCAGCGGTATCGGTTTCTTGGGTGCGGGCACAATTCTTCGTGAAGGTTTCTCAGTTAAGGGACTTACAACTGCGGCATCTCTCTGGGCAGTTTCTTGTATAGGTATTGCTGTTGGTTCTGGCTATATCGTTGGCGCTTTGGTGGCAACTTTTGTAATTTATCTCACACTTAACTCATTGAAGAGATTTATTGTTCGTGGTTCAGCGGGTAAACTTCTCTTTATTGAAATCAAAGATGTGGGAACACAGATTCCACTTATCACAAAAACAATTAAGCAATGTGGTGGAACGATTCATTCAATGGAAGTTGTTTATACCGAAGCAAAAGATTTGAAATTCAAACATAGAAAAGATACTTCTGTTATTAAAATTTTGGTTTTCCCTAAAAATGACGATTCTCTTTCAATAATTTTAAGCACAATCAGAAGTATGGAAGATGTAGAGGATATTTATGTTGACTGATAGCATCACATTGTATGATGGTGAGCATATTGAAGATTTAGGGTGTGATACCAAAGTGGTTGTGTCAAAGCAACACACTTTTGGTACAGATGCAATGCTTTTAGCCGCATTTGCAAACCCTAAAAGAAATGATGTTGCTTGTGATTTTGGCACGGGTTGTGGAATAATTCCATTCCTTTGGTTGAGAGACCAAAAGTGTAGTGAAATATCTGCAGTTGAAATTCAAGAAAATGCTTGCAATCAGGTCGAGCGTTCAATTCTTCTTAATAACACAGAAAAAATTACTATATATAACAGAGATTTGAAAAATCTTGAAGGGTTAACCCTTGCAAGTTTTGATTTGGTTACAATGAATCCACCTTATAAAATAGAAAATGGTGGAATAAAGAATGAAGACGAAAGTGCAACTATTGCTCGTCACGAAACATTTTGCAATATGGATGATATTGCAAAAAGCGCTTCAAAGCTTTTGCGATTTGGTGGCAAATTCTGTATTTGTCATCGTCCCGAAAGAGTTTTCGATGCAATGATAGCAATGAGAAATAACGGCATTGAGCCAAAAAGACTGCGCTTTGTATCTAAAAAAGGTGACACTCAACCTTGGCTTGTGCTTATTGAAGGTAAGCGTGGCGCAAAAAACGGTTTGAAAGTGGACAAGCCATTTATAGCATATAATGATGACGGCACTCTCACAGATGAGATGCTGGAGATAACAGAAAAATACAGAAAGGAAACGGACAAATGAGTGGTAAATTATATGTAGTCGGAACACCAATTGGCAATTTGTCCGATTTTTCCGAAAGAGCAAAAGAAGTTTTAAAAAGCGTTGATTTTATCGCTGCAGAAGATACAAGAGTTACAACAAAGCTTCTTAATAAATTTGAATTTAAAAAGCCACTTATAAGTTATTATGAGCACAATCGTCGAGAACGTGGCGAAATAATCATAAAGCGTATTCTTGACGGTGAAACTTGTGCTATTGTTACAGATGCAGGAATGCCCTGTATCTCTGACCCAGGACAAGACTTAGTTTATCTTTGTCATGAAAATAATATTCCTGTTGAATCTGTGCCGGGACCAACGGCATTTGCAACGGCTTTGGCTATCAGCGGCATGGAAAGTGGAAGATTTACATTTGAAGGCTTTTTAAGTACAAACAAACCAAGCCGAAAAGAACACTTGGACGAGCTTCGAGACGAGACTAGAACAATGATTTTCTATGAAGCACCACATAAGCTTAAAGCAACACTTAAAGATATGCAAAAAGTTTTTGGTGACCGAGAAATAGCAATAGTTAAAGAACTCACAAAAATTCACGAAAATGTTATGAGGACAACACTCTCTGGTGCTTGTGAATACTTTGAACAAGAAGACCCACGTGGTGAATATGTTTTAATTATTGCAGGTGCACAAAAACAAAAAGAAAAACAACCTGTTACATTAGAACAGGCTGTTGAATTAGCAAAAGATTTAGTTTTAAAGGGTGTCAGCGTCAACGAAGCGGCAAAAACTGTCGCGGCTGATACAGGCATAAAGAAAAGCTTTATATATAAAGAATTACTTTGATTCCTTTGCTGAGTATTTATACATTCTTGCAATTTCTCTATCAACAATGCGAGAGGCTTCATTTATGATTGTTTCCATAGATTTTGGCAAATGCTCACTTCTTTTTGGCTTGTTGTCACCCTCAAAGACAAGGGAGTCGATAATATGGTCAATCATATTTGTTGTGATAAAAGGTGCTAATTCTTTTTTTGCATTCTCGTGACCAGGAATTGCACCTTTCAACAATGCAGCAAGATACACTTTATAGATTGTTAGAATATAAATGGTTCTGATTTTTGATGAGTGATTTCGACCGTAAACACCCAGTCTGTCTTGAATATAAACTGATGAACGGAAAACCGTACTCATTCTCACTTCGCTATCTTGTGGAAGTTCGTCAGCAACGAACAACGCATCTGACATCATTTTTGAGTCGGTGAGACCTAAAAGATAGTCTGTACTCACATCATAAAAGGTTGATGCACGGCAAAGAAAATCAAGACCACATTCACGAATACCTTTTTCATAGTGTGAAAGCAAGGCTTGAGAAACACCAAGGTGTTCAGCTGCTTCTTTCTGACTTAAATTTTTATCTTTTCTTAATGATATAAGTCTTGTTGAGACCGATGTGCTCATAATATACATTCCTTTTTATACATTTAGTATAAAAATTATACAACGAAATAAACAATTTGTATATTGTATTTAATCACAAATTTTTAGGAGTTCTGATATGAAAACTTACCAAATTCATTTAATTCGTCACGCAGTCACAAAGGGTAGCCTTGAAGGGCGATATATTGGCCACACAGACGAGTCCGTGTGCGAAGAGGGTATGGCACAACTAAAAGACATTCAAGAAAACTATGGTGAATACCCAGAAGTTGATGCTGTTTTTTCAAGTCCTTTAAAAAGATGCATCGAAACTGCAAAGGCAATTTATCCTGACAAAAACCCAATTATTCTTGATGATTTAAGAGAATATGACTTTGGTGAGTTTGAGGGTAAAACTGCTGAAGAATTACAAGATGATGAAGACTTTGCAGAATGGCTCAGTGGCACAAATCCAAACAAGGCTGCACCATTTGGTGACAGTCAGGTGAGATTTAATTACAGAATTTGTGACTGCTTTGAAAAAATCGTTGATGGTGTAATTAAAGCAGGTGTTAAAAATACTGCAGTTATCACTCACGGTGGCGTGATTATGTCACTTATGCAAACTTATGCTCTTCCTGAAGCAGCAATGCACGAATGGCTCACACCTTCTTGTTGTGGATACACATTGCGTGTTGACCCATCAATTTGGTCAAGGGGAATGAAGGTTGAAGCCATTGCAGAATGTCCAACACAGCCAAAAGAGTTTGAGCATGAACTTTGGGATGTCTATGACCCTGATAAAGACCCTTTTGATGTGGCGTATTGGGAAAATGATGAAAAATTTAAAGACGAGCAATAAAAAATTTCTAAATTAGCAATAAATAATACATTGAATTAGAAAAATTATAGTGATAAAATTGTTTTATAAACTTGGTAACTTGGAGGGAAAAGTATGAAAATGTCATTCCGTTGGTATGGCGAAAGTGACCCAATCTCTTTGCAATACATTCGTCAGATTCCAAACATGAAAAGCATAGTCAGTGCCGTTTATGATGTAAAACCAGGTGAGGTTTGGCCTGAAGAGTCAATCGAAAAAATGGTAAAACAATGTGAAGAAAACGGTCTTGTTTTTGATGTTGTTGAATCAATTCCTGTACACGAAAACATTAAACTCGGTAGAGATAATGTGGACGAGCTTTTAGAGGTTTATTGTGAAAACATCCGCCGTTGTGCAAAATATGGCGTTAAATGCGTAACATATAATTTTATGCCTGTTTTTGACTGGACTCGTACACAACTTGATAAAGAGGCAGAAGATGGCTCAACAAGTCTTGTTATGTATTGGGAGCAGATGAAAGGTCTTGACCCACTTAAGGATGATATTCATCTTCCAGGTTGGGATTCTAGCTATAGTCAAGAAGAGGTAAGAGAATTAATTTCTGCTTATGGTGAACTTGGAGAAGAAGGGCTTTGGAAGAATCTTGAAAAATTCCTCAAAAAGGTAATCCCCGTTGCTGAAGAGTGTGGCGTTAAGATGGCAATCCATCCAGATGACCCACCATATCCAATCTTTGGAATTCCAAGAATTATCACTTGCGAAGAAAACATTGACAGAATGTTAAAGCTCGTTGATAGTGAGGCAAATAGTCTTTGCCTTTGCACAGGCTCATTAGGTTGTGCAAAATCAAATGACGTGGTAAAAATGATTAGAAAATATAGTGCAATGAACAGAATTGCATTTATGCATATCAGAAACATTTTGATTATGGAAGACGGAAGTTTTGAAGAAAGCGGACATCTTTCAGATTGTGGTAGTCTTGATATGTATGAGGTAGTTAAGGCACTTGTAGATACAGGTTTTGATGGATATGTTCGTCCTGACCACGGTAGAATGATTTGGGGCGAAACAGGAAAACCTGGTTATGGTCTTTTTGACAGAGCGCTTGGTGCAACATATATAAATGGCTTATTTGAAGCTGTTGAGAAAGGAAACAAATAATATGGTACACGAAAACTTAAAGGGCAGAGTTGCAGTAGTTACTGGTGGTGGCGGAGTTCTTTGTGGAGATTTTGCAAAAACTCTTGCAAAGCAAGGTGTTAAAGTTGCAGTTCTTGACTTAAACGAAGCAGCAGCACAAAAAGTTGCGGACGAAATCGTTGCTGACGGTGGTGTAGCCATCGCAGTTGGTTGTAATGTTCTTGAAAAAGAGAGTATGGAAAATGCTCGTGCAATTATTAACGAAAAACTCGGTACTTGCGACATTCTTCTCAACGGTGCAGGCGGTAACAACCCAAAAGGCACAACAACAAAAGAAACTCTTGAAAAAATTGACCTTATAGAAAAGAATGACGATATTAAAACATTCTTTGACCTTGATGCAAACGGAATTTCATTCGTTTTCAACCTTAACTTTTTAGGTACTCTTATTCCTACACAGGTTTTTGCTCGTGATATGGCAGAAAAAGAGAATACTTGTATTGTTATGGTAACATCAATGAATGCTTACCGTCCACTTACAAAAATCCCTGCATATTCAGCAGCAAAAGCTGCAGTTAAGAACTTTACAGAATTTATGGCAGTTCATTTTGCTGATGTTGGTATTCGTGTAAATGCTATTGCACCAGGATTTTTCTCAACAAACCAGAACAAAACACTTCTCTGGAACGAAGACGGCACACCAACAGACAGAACAAAGAAGATTTTGAATGCTACACCAATGAAACGATTTGGTGAATCAGAAGAACTTACAGGTGCATTGTTGTTCCTTTGCGATGAAGCATATTCAAGCTTTATCACAGGTACAAGTATTTGTGTTGACGGCGGCTTCTCAGCATACTCAGGCGTATAATTGGTGGTTCTTTTTCCGTTATAGCTCGTCTGAAATGCTCGTTAATACACGCAAGTATGAACTCCGCTTTCATACGGCTCTAACAAAAAAATAACTCACCACTTATGTTGGTTTTATCAGCATAAGTTGTAACAAAAATTTGGAGGTATAAATATGAACTTAAATCTTAGAAAAAAAGAAGATTGTATGTTTGATATGATTTCACTTGGTGAAATTATGCTTCGTCTTGACCCGGGCGAGGGCAGAATTAAAACTGCTCGTAATTTCCGTGCTTGGGAAGGTGGCGGCGAATACAATGTTGCTCGTGGTCTTCGTCGTTGTTTCGGTATGAAAACTGCAGTTGTTACAGCATTTGCAGATAACGAAGTTGGTCGTCTTCTTGAAGATTTTATTCTTCAAGGTGGCGTTGATACATCACTCATCAAATGGGTAAAATATGACGGTATCGGCAGAACTGTAAGAAATGGACTTAATTTTACAGAGCGTGGCTATGGTATCCGTGGTGCAGTTGGTGTTTCTGACCGTGGTAATACAGCAGTTGCACAACTTAAAGCAGGGGACATTGACTGGGATTACATTTTCGGCACACTTGGTGTTCGCTGGCTTCATACAGGTGGTATTTTCGCAGCACTTTCAGAGTCAACAGCAGAAGTAGCAATCGAAGCTGTTAAAACTGCAAAGAAATACGGCACAATCGTATCTTATGACCTTAACTACCGTCCATCTCTTTGGAATGATATTGGTGGTAAAGCAAAGGCACAAGAAGTTAATAAAGAAATCGCAAAATATATCGATGTTATGATTGGTAACGAAGAAGATTTCACAGCTTGTCTTGGTTTTGAAATTGAGGGCAACGACGAAAATCTTAAAGAACTCAACATTGAAGGCTATTATAAGATGCTCGAAGAAGTTGTTAAGGTTTATCCTAACTTCAAGGTTATCGCAACAACTCTTCGTACAGTTAAAACTGCAACAGTTAATGACTGGTCAGCAATCTGCTATGCAGACGGTAAGGTTCATAAGGGACTTGAACTTCCAGGTCTTGAAATCCTTGACCGTGTTGGCGGTGGTGACTCTTTCGCATCTGGTCTTATTTACGGACTTATGACAACAGAAGACGCACAGACAGCAGTAAACTACGGCGTTGCTCACGGTGCACTTGCAATGACAACACCGGGCGACACATCAATGGCATCACTCAAAGAAGTTGAAAACATTGTCAAAGGCTCAGGTGCTCGAGTACAGAGATAGTTTCTTTTTCCGCAATACTTCGTGGCTTTCGGCTCGCGGTATAGCACATACAGCTTCGCCTCTGCCACATTGTCTTGCGAAAAAACAAATCTATCTCAATTTAAGAGGTAATTTTGTAGGGGCGATTCACGAATCGCCCAAAATATATTCCGATTTGGAGATGTAATTATGGATAAAGAAAAAATTATTACCCGAATTCAGGACTGCGGTATCGTAGCCGTTGTCCGTGCTGAAACAGTTGACCAGGCTATCAGAATTACTGATGCTTGTATTGAAGGCGGAGTGGCTGCTATTGAGCTTACATTCACAGTTCCACACGCTGACAAGGTTATTGAAGAACTTGCAAAGAGATACACACCTGAAGAAATTATTCTTGGTGCAGGTACAGTTCTTGATGCAGCAACAGCAAGAATTGCTATGCTTTCAGGTGCAGAATATATCGTTAGCCCTGCTCTTGACCTTGAAACACTTAAACTTTGTAACCGTTACAGAGTTCCAATGATGCCTGGTATTATGACAGTTCGCGAGGGTCTTCTTGCTATGGAAAACGGTGCAGATATTCTTAAAGTTTTCCCTGCTGACCTTTTTGGACCAAAGATTATTAAAGACATCAAAGGACCAATCCCTTATGCTAAGATGATGCCAACAGGTGGCGTTGATGCTGATAATGTTGGTGAATGGATTAAAGCAGGTGCTGTTGCAGTAGGAGCTGGTTCATCACTTACTGCAGGTGCAAAGACAGGCGACTACAAGAAGATTACAGAAACAGGTAAGCGTTTTGTAGAAAATATTAAACTCGCTCGTGCAGAACTTGCAAATAAATAGTTTCTTTTTCTGCAATCCTGCGTGGCTTTCGGCTCGCGGTATAGCAAATACAGCTTCGCCTCTGCCACATTGTCTTGCAAAAAAATAAATCTATTTTAAAATTTGTTTATGGGGTGGGAGCTTGCTCCCACCATTATTTTTCTTGCAATAAAACTACTTTAATGTTAAAATACTCACATAATCTCGAAAGGACGGTGCAGAAATGAAAAAGTTAATATCAATATTGCTTTGCGTTGCAATGATTCTATGCGCATTTTCATCTGTAATACCGTCTTTTGCTTTATCATATAATAATTTCACGTATGAAATTGTTGATGAGGGTGTAATTATTATAGGTTACACAGGCACTGAAACAGAAGTTACAGTCCCATCACAAATTGAGGGTTTAAATGTATATAAAATCGGTGACAACGCTTTTAAAGATAATAAGAATATTGCATCTGTAACTGTCAACTCAGGTGTAAAAGATATTGGTGCTAGTGCATTTGAAAATTGCATATCTCTTGCAACAATTTCTTTGCCTGATACCATACTTCATATTGGTGAAAAAGCAATTTATAATACTGCTTATTATAATGACAAGTCCAACTGGAAACCAAAAACAAATCAAAGTGGCACATCAGGTGGCGTTCAGATTGGTAATGGTATGGCTCAAATATCTTGGGAAGATATAGCTGCACATAATCTTGATTATTTGTATCTGGGCACAAATCTTATAGAGATAACATATTCAGGCTCTTATACAATCAAAGCCGCCACACGTGTTATTGCTGATGGTGCTTTTTTAGGTTGCGATGCAAATTCGGTTTCGTTATCAAACCAATTAGTGTCAATTGGCAAAAATGCTTTCAAAGATTGTGAGAAATTAAAAACAATAACTTTCTTTGACGGACTTGAATATGTTGGTGACTCGGCTTTTGAAAACTGCATTTCACTTGAGCAGATTCAGTTGCCACAAAAAGATATTAAGATGAATGCTAGTGCATTTTATAACACAGGATATTACAATAATCCTGATAACTGGCGCGGTAATGTGCTTTATTATAACGATAAAGTAATTGGCGTGAAAGAAAACTGTGATGTGGTTGAGATAAAAGATGGTGCAACCGAAATTATAGAAGGCGTTTTATTTAAGGATATTGTAATAATCCCTAAATCTATTACCAAAATTGCAGATATGATGTTTGAAGATAAAGCAAGTGCGACGATTTTAGGCTATTCAGACTCTTATGCAAAAGAATATGCTCAATCAAATCAAATCAAGTTTATTGCAATAGATTCCTTTGAAAAATGCGATTTGAATTTTGATGGATTTATTGACGAAAAAGACTATGAGATAATTTGTGACATTTGTTCAACACAGAGTGTGCAGAATGAATTGATGACATATTTAGGTGATTTAGATAGCGACGGAGCAGTTGACGGCTTTGATGCAATTATCCTTGATTTAATAAAAAATGATATGCCACCATCACGCAAAAAAGGTGATGTTAACGGTGATGGTAAAATCGACATAGAAGACTATAACTTGCTTGTAGAAATTGTTTCTACAATAGAAAGAGTAACAGATAATATTATGTTTAACCGTTGCGATATAAACGAAGACGGTGCGGTTGACTCGTTTGACGTTGTTTATCTTGATTTGTATTTGAATAATTTAATGCCGATATTATAAAAATGCAAGAAAAAAGAACAAAAACTGCATTTTTCGACATCAAAAAGATAAAAAATATTTTATTTTGCAAGTTCAGTTTGTAAAAGTTTCACAAATTTATAAAAACGGATTGTTAAATGCTTGACAATCCGTTTTTTTATAATATAATGTTATAATAAAATAATAATACATAAAAAGGTGGACGATAGTGTGGAAAAACTTTTGATTTTACTCACATTTTTGGGTTCTGTTTTTGCCCTCATGTTTGCTGCGTTGACAGCAAAAAAGGTTCTCAAGTTCTCTGAGGGAACAGAAAAAATGCAAAAAATCTCACAATCAATCAGAAAGGGTGCCAACGCTTATCTTAAAAGACAATATTCTGTTGTTTTAGTTTTCTTCGGCGGAATGTTTGTTGTTCTTTGCATTATGGCAGCACTCGGCTTCTTGACTTGGTTTGTTCCGTTTGCATTTATTACAGGTGGTTTCTTCTCAGCCCTTTCAGGCTTTGTTGGAATGAAAATCGCAACTCTTTCAAATGCAAGAACCGCAAACGCTTGTCGTGAAGGTCTTAACCGTGGTCTTCGTGTAGCATTTTCAGCAGGTTCAGTTATGGGCTTTACTGTTGTTGGTCTTGGACTTCTTGACATTTCAGTATGGTTCTTTTTGCTTAAATTTGTATTTCATCTCTCACCAGCAGATATCACAAGCGCAATGCTCACATTCGGTATGGGTGCATCTTCAATGGCGCTCTTCGCTCGTGTAGGCGGTGGTATCTTCACAAAGGCTGCTGACGTTGGTGCAGACCTTGTTGGTAAGGTTGAAGCAGGAATCCCTGAAGACGACCCAAGAAACCCTGCAGTTATCGCAGACAATGTTGGCGACAATGTTGGTGACGTTGCAGGTATGGGTGCAGACCTTTATGAATCTTATGTAAGTTCAATTATCTCTGCTTCTGCTCTTGGTGTTTCCGCTTTCGCAGGTGACATTAAAGCGATGGCAGTGCCAATGATTCTTGCTGCAATTGGTATCTTAATGTCAATTATCGGTACATTCTTTGTTCGCACAGGTGAAAGCATTGACCAGAAACAGTTGCTTAAAGCTCTCAGCCGTGGTACAAACCTTAGCGCAATTGGTATTGCTATTGTCGCACTTCCTGTTGTGTGGTTGGTACTTGGTAAAGCTAATCTTGGCCTTTATGTTGCAATCGTTTCAGGTCTTATCGCAGGTGTGCTTATCGGTCAGTCAACTGAATATTTCACATCTGACACATATAAACCAACAAAGAAGCTTGCAAGCACATCTGAAACAGGCTCAGCAACAATTATTATCGGTGGACTTGGTCTTGGTATGAAATCAACAGCAGTTCCAATTGTAATCATTGCAATCAGTGTTCTCGTTTCATATTTCATTTCAGGTGGTAGCGAAAGTGCTGCAATGGGACTTTATGGTATCGCGCTTTCAGCAGTTGGTATGCTCTCAACTCTTGGTATCACTCTTGCAACTGACGCTTATGGCCCTGTTGCTGATAATGCTGGTGGTATTGCAGAAATGGCAGGTCTCGAGCCTGAGGTAAGAGAAAGAACGGATGCTCTTGACTCACTTGGTAACACAACTGCTGCAACAGGTAAAGGCTTTGCAATTGGTTCAGCAGCACTTACAGCTCTTGCTCTTGTTGCATCTTATGTAGATAAGATTAAGAGCATTGACCCAACAGCGGATTTGAGTTTTGATATTGTGAATCCAGTTGTTCTTATCGGTCTTTTCATCGGTGGATGTCTTCCATTCGTATTTGCAGCACTCACAATGGATTCAGTTGGTAAGGCTGCACAGAGCGTTGTTAAAGAAGTTCGTCGTCAGTTCAAAGAGATTAAAGGTCTTATGGAAGGTGAAGCAGAGCCTGACTATGCATCTTGCGTTGACCTTTGCACAAAAGCAAGTCTTCGTGAAATGGTGCTTCCAACAGTAGTTGCAATTGCAGTTCCTGTTGTGGTTGGTCTTGTTCTTGGATATAAAGGTGTTGTTGGTATGCTTGCAGGCGCAACAGTATCCGGCTTCTTGATGGCAATCTTTATGTCAAACTCAGGTGGTGCTTGGGACAATGCGAAGAAATATATTGAATCAGGCGTTCACGGTGGTAAGGGTAGTGACCAACATAAAGCAGCAGTTGTAGGCGACACAGTTGGTGACCCATTCAAAGATACATCAGGTCCTGCAATTAACATTCTTATTAAACTTCTTTCAATGGTATCAATCGTATTTGCAGCACTTGTTGTAAATTGTAGTATTCTTTAATTTAAGACATAAGTTAACCCCACAGAGCAATTCTCTGTGGGGTTGTTTTTATGCGTTTTCTTTAATTTCTGCTTTTGCTCTGCGCTCTGCAAGTTCTGCTTCAACCTGTGCTTTTTGTTCAGGTGTATATTTAATTAAGAGCAATGGGATTATATAGAGCACAGCCGCAATTGCGGGAGTGAGCATTGTGAGTGGCCAAATCCAGTCTTCAAAAGCCTGACTCTGTGTGCCAAGATAAACTGCGCCTTCAACATCTTCAACCGCAACATAGCCGAGAAGACTAAGTGAGAATGTTGCAAGAGCACCTGTCACACCACTTGAAATCTTTGTGAAGAATGTCTGCATTGCGAATGTAACACCCTCTGTGCGTTTGCCTGTTTTCCATTCCATATAGTCAACGCTGTCGCAGAAGAGCGAAGTCTGTGCAATACTTGCGGCACCTGATGGAATTGAGCAGATAGCCATAATAATCATACCAATAAGTATGTTATTGCCCTCAAATCCGATAATCCATGCAAGAACTTTGCCAACAATCGTGCAAATCTGAATGAAGATGAGAAGATTTCTGTAACCACCGAATTTAATTTTAAGTTTATCAGCAAAAATCATACCCAAGAAGCTTGGTGCATAGGTGATTGCGCCATATACAGTTGTGAGTGTAAGTGGTCCAAGAACAAAGCCTGCAACTGAGATTTCGGGCATCTTGTATTTGAAGAAATATGTAACAAGTGAGTTGCCGAATGCAAGTGACCCGAAAAGGTTTGAAAGGGTAATGAGCATAAGCATCTTGTTCTGGAAAAGGAGCTTGAAACATTCAAGAATTGATGTTTGTTGTTGAGATGGTTCAACAAGTCGAACTCTTTCTTGTGCTTTGTAGCATTTTGCACTTACAAGAGCACCACCAAGGCCGAAGATTGTGGCAAATAAAACTGTCATAAGAGCTAATGAGTTGCCTGACTGTTTTGCAACAATTTCCATAATCATTGGAATAACTGCGCTGAATACACCGTAGAAGACAGAACCAATTGTTCGAGCCATCTGAACGAATTTGTCGCGCTCGTTTGAATCGGGAGTAACAACTGCGGTCATACCCCAGATTGCAACATCTTGTAAAGTGTAGGTGATATCCCAGCAGAGATACATAATTACAAAGTATCCCATTCGAAGCCACAAAAGATTTTCGTCGGTTGAGAAAACTACGAAAATTAGCACTGTGAATATACCAACGGGTACGGGTGTGTATTTAAGAAGTGGTCGAAGTTTTTCACCATTCTTGAAACGATGACGGTCAACAATAGAGCCAACGATAGGGTCGTTGATGCCGTCCCACACTTTCATAAGGATAAGAAGCACAGCAACATAATGAGCAGGAAACTGCGCAATATCCGTTAGAAAGTATTGAAAGAAAGAAGCGCCGATAAAGCAATAGACAATATTTTGTCCTGAAAGACCAGCCATAAAACTTCGTCTTTCTTTTTTGTCAATATAGTTCAAACCAAAATCCTCCTAACTGAACTTGATTATACATTCATTATACACTATAAATATCCAATAAACAATTCACGAAAAGGTATAAAATTAAGGTGATAATTTGGTTAAGTTGATTGTTTCGTTGACTTTGCCTTTGTAAAATGGTATATTTATACTAATAAATCTCTTACGAAATGGAGAAAAGATATGTATAAAATTATAAATCCCTATGAAAGTGTTATGTCTTTAATTGAAGACCAAGAGAAACATTACAAGACTAATCTTCACACTCATTCGACTTATAGTGATGCAAACGACACTATGACTGATATGATTATTGGTTTCTATGATAATGATTTCGATATTTTAGCTTTCGCAGAGCACGGAATTTTGGGCAAACCTTGGAATGAAAAGCCAACTCATATTCCGTTTTTCAATTTCCAATATCTCTGGCACGGTAAACGCAGTTACTTAACAGAAGACCAATATAAAGCAATCAAAAATGGTACATATAAATCAGAAAAAAATACAAGAACAAAAACTCGTGGACTTGAAGATGTTGCAGATGCTATTGAGTGTAATATGTTTACGGTTATGAAAAACCATGTGAACGGTTATTTCACAGATAATGCCTATGAAGGCGTGCAAGGGTTAGAGTTCGACTATGAAATCCCACTTTCACTCATTGAAAAAAGTGGTGGTATTTCTCACATCAATCACCCAACAGACTTGTTACAGGCAAAGAAAAATCCTGACTGCGCAAAGGACCCTAAGAACATTGCTTTCTTTGCAAATCTTCTTATGAAATATTCCTCATGTATGGGTATGGAAGTTCTTAATATGTATGATATTCCAAATCGTAGTGACAGAATTTTGTGGGACGAACTTTTGAAACTTCTCACTCCTTATGGTCGCAAGATTTTTGGGTTTTCAAACAGCGATGCTCATCAGGTTGACCAAATCGACACAGCATTTATGGACTTTATCTTGCCTGAATATTCACTCTCTAATCTTCGTAATGCAATGGAAACCGGTACATTCTTCTCTATTGCTCGTTATGCAAAAAACGAGTTGGGTGAAGATTTTAAGGGCGAAGGACCTGTGCCACAAGTTATTTCATTGAATGTTGACGAAGATGACCAGACTATCACCATTGGTGGTGTCAACTGTCACACTATTGAATGGATTGCAGACGGCGAAGTTATACAGAGAGATAAAATAGACACTGACGGTCAGATTGTGAGCACAATAAAACTTGCTGACTATACTGATAAAATCAGTTGCTATGTCCGTGCACAGATGTTGGGTAAGGGTGGTATTTGCCTTACGCAAGCATTTATTCTCGATGACGGCAATATGGAAACACTTAAAAAGCCAATTCTTAAAGAAGTTATGACTGAAGAACAGAAAAAGCTCCGCAAATTCTATTCTAAAAAATTAGGTGTAGTTTACGGCAAACTTACAAAGAAGATATAATTAAAGACGAAAAATTGAAATATAAAGCAAAATGACGATTTGTATTGATAAAACTCTTTACAAATCGTCGTTTTTTTATTACAATATAATGGTATATTTATATAGTGGGGTAATATTCCACGAGATGAAAGGATGAATGAAATGTCAAACCAGATGATGATATTTCTCGCTATGGCAGGGTATATGCTTATTGTTATCGGCATCGGCGTATTCTTTGCACGTAGAGCAAACAAAAATACTGAAAACTATTTCCTTGGTGGCAGAAGTTTAGGACCTTGGGTTGCAGCAATGAGTGCTGAAGCATCAGATATGAGTGGATGGCTCTTAATGGGACTTCCAGGTGTTGCATATTGGTGCGGTCTTGCAGATGCAACTTGGACTGCAGCAGGTCTTGCTATTGGTACATATTTAAACTGGCTTATTGTTGCAAAAAGACTTCGTAACTATTCAGCAATCAGCGGTGATGCAATTACTGTTCCTGAATTCTTCTCAAACCGTTTCCACGAAGACAAAAAGGTTATCAGAATTATCGCATCAGTTTTAATTCTTGTGTTCTTCACAGTTTATGCAGGTAGCTGTTTCGTTACTTGCGGTAAACTTTTTAGCACATTGTTCGGTTATTCATACACATCAATGATGATAGTTGGTGCTCTTTTTGTTATCATCTATACATTCCTTGGTGGTTTCCTTGCTGAAAGTGCATCTGACTTTATGCAAAGTATCGTTATGATTGTTGCTCTTGTATCAGTTCTTGTGTTGGGTACAATCCACGCAGGCGGCATTGATGCTGTTATGGCAAACGCAGAGTCAATCAAGGGTTACTTCTCACTTACAGAAATTGCAAACCCTGTAACTAACGAAGCAGGTATGCAACTTGTTGAAAACGGTGTTCCTGTATTTGGCGAAGCTTTACCATACCCATTCCTTACAATCGCTTCAATGCTTGCTTGGGGGCTTGGTTATTTTGGTATGCCACAGGTTCTTCTTCGATTTATGGCTATCCGAAAAGCAAGTGAACTTAAAAAATCAAGAAGAATTGCAACAGTTTGGGTTATTATTTCTCTTTTCGCAGCAGTTGCAATCGGTATTATCGGCCGTGCAATGCTTCCAACAGCAGAAACACTTCTCACAAAGGGTGGCGCAGAAAACGTATTCGTTCTTATGAGCGAAACACTTCTTCATCCTGTACTTGCAGGTGTTATTATGGCGGGTATTCTTGCTGCTACAATCAGTTCATCTGACTCATATCTTCTTATCGCATCTTCAGCGCTTGCAAATGATGTTTATAAAGGCGTTATTGATAAAAAAGCAAGTGATAAGAAAGTTATGTGGGTTTCACGTATTGCACTTATGATAATTGCACTTATTGGTATGGTAATTGCTCTTGATGAAGAAAGCGTTATCTTCAATATCGTTTCATTCGCTTGGGCAGGATTTGGCGCGACATTCGGACCACTTATGCTCTTCTCACTTTTCTGGAAGAGAGTAAACCGCGCAGGTGCTATTGCAGGTATGCTTTCAGGTGCAGCAACAGTATTCCTTTGGAAACTTGTGCTCAACCCAACATTTGGTGGTGTGTTTGCAATTTACGAGCTTCTTCCAGCATTCATTGTTTCTTCAATTGTGATTGTTGTTGTTTCTCTTCTTACAAAGAAACCTTCAGCTGAAATTGAAGAAGAATTTGAAAAGGCAAAGCAGGGTATCACAGAATAATAAAAAAATTTAGAATTATAAAAGGACTGAAAATCATTTATGATTAACACAGAAAAAACACTTGAAAAACTTGTCGCTCTCTCAAAGGGTAGAGGTTTTGTATATGCAGGTAGCGAAATCTATGGCGGACTTGCAAACACTTGGGATTACGGTCCACTTGGTGTTGAACTTAAAGAAAATATCAAAAAGGCTTGGAGAAGAAAGTTTATCCAAGAAAACAAATATAATGTAGGTCTTGATAGTGCTATCCTTATGAATCCACAGACTTGGGTAGCATCAGGTCACCTTGGTGGTTTCTCTGACCCACTTATGGACTGCTGTCAGTGTAAAACAAGACACCGAGCAGATAACCTTATCGAAAACTTTGACGGTACAAATGTTGCAGGTTGGTCAAATGAACAGATGAGTGAATATATCAAAGAACACTCAATTCCATGTCCAGACTGTGGCGCTCACAATTTTACTGATATTCGTCAGTTTAACCTTATGTTCAAGACATTCCAAGGTGTTACAGAGGATTCAACATCTGAAATCTATCTTCGTCCAGAAACAGCGCAAGGTATTTTCGTAAATTTCCAGAATGTTCAAAGAACAACAAGAAAGAAAGTTCCATTCGGTGTTGCACAGATTGGTAAGTCTTTCCGCAACGAAATCACTCCTGGTAAATTCATTTTCCGTGTTCGCGAATTTGAACAGATGGAACTTGAATTCTTCTGCAAACCTGGTACAGACCTTAAATGGTTTGAATATTGGAGAGCATTCTGCCGTGACTGGCTCTATTCTCTCAACATCAAGCCTGAAAATCTTCGTCTTCGTGACCATGACCCTGAAGAACTTTGCTTCTATTCAAAGGCTACAACTGACTTTGAATATCTTTTCCCATTCGGTTGGGGTGAACTTTGGGGTATCGCAGACAGAACAGACTATGACCTTACACAGCACATCAATACAAGTGGTAAGAGTCTTGAATATTTCGACCCAACAACAAATGAAAAATATATTCCTTATGTTATTGAGCCATCTTTGGGTGTTGAGCGTCTTTTCTTGGCACTTTTAACAGAGGCTTATGACGAAGAAGTTGTTGATGCTGATAAGAATGATAGCCGTATTGTTATGAGATTCCATCCTGCTATTGCACCTGTTAAAGCAGCAATTCTTCCACTTTCAAAGAAACTTGGTGACAAAGCAGACGAAATATATGAAATGCTTTCAAAACATTTCAATGTTGAATATGATGACGCAGGTTCAATCGGTAAGAGATATCGTCGTCAGGACGAAATCGGCACACCATTCTGTATTACAGTTGACTTCCAGACAGTTGGTGACGAAACAACTGAGGCAGATAATTGCGTAACAGTCCGTGACAGAGATACAATGGAACAGGTAAGAATGCCAATCGACGAGCTTGTTGCATACATTAATGAAAAATTGGAGTTCTGATATGAGTAAAAAACTTTTGCTTATTGTAAACCCCACAGCAGGTAAACGCAAGGCAACTGACTACTTACCACAAATTGTCGGGAAGCTTGAAAAAGCGGATTTTGAAGTAGTAACACGCTACACAGAGATTGATAAAAATGCAACTGTTGTCACTCGTGAATATGGCAAGGGTAACGATTATGTAGTCTGTGTTGGTGGCGACGGAACACTCAAAGAAACAATCTGTGGCGTTATTGAATTAAACCTTAAATGTAAAATAGGTTATATTCCATTGGGCACAACAAATGACTTTGCTCATTCTTTGCATATTCCTACAGATGCTTTGAAAGCTGTTGATGTAATTATTGATGGCGACGAAATGAAAGTTGACATTGGTGACTTCAACGGCAAAGAACAGTTTATTTATGTTTCTTGTTTTGGTAACTTCTGCGATGTTTCTTATAAAGCAAAACAGAGCCTTAAAAACAAAATAGGTCGTGGCGCTTATTACTGGGAAACTGTCAAAGAAGTTCACAAGATTAAGGGATTTAAAGCAAAAATCGAGTGTGATGACGGTGAAATCATAGAGGGCAAATTCTTCTATGGTGGCGTGTCAAACTCATATTCTGTGGCAGGTTTTCCCGTGCTTAAAAAAGCTGGGGTAAAATTTGATGATGGTTATCACGAATTAGCACTTATCAGAATGCCAAAAAATCCTGCTGACCTTTATACAATAGTGAGAGATATGTTTATTACAAGAAACGTTCTTGACAATGAAAATCTCGTTGTTAAAAGAGGTAAGAGTTTTAAATTTTATTTCGATGAAGAAATAGATTGGACTCTTGACGGTGAAAGTGGTGGCAAACATAAATTTGCCCAAATTACCACAAAGGAAAATGCAGTCACAATTTTAGTTGACGATTAATAAAGCAATTAAATCTGCATTATGTTTTAATGCAGATTTTTTCATAGGTGATATTATGAAGATAAGCCTTAAAAATTCAATTTTCAAAGATTCACAACAAATTGGTGAAGAAGTACTTTTTAAACTTTCTGCCGACCGACTTTTAGCGCCCGTTTATGAGGCAATGAATAAAAAACCAAAAGCCGGGCGCTATGGCGGTTGGGAAGCGAAGGGTATTTCAGGTCATACATTGGGGCATTTTATGACTGCTCTTGCACTTTGCTATGAAACAACAGAAAATAAAAAGGCAAAAGAAATTGCCGATTATGTTATTGATGAGCTTGAAGCCTTGCAACAAGAAAATGGATATGTTTGTGGCTTTCCTGAAAAAGAAGGTTTCTTAGGTGTTTTTAATAACCCTGAAACTTTCACAGTTGGTGGGTTTGACCTCGCAGGTTGGTGGGTGCCATATTATACTCTTCATAAAATCATTCGTGGACTCATTGATATATACGAAAAAACAGAAAATGAAAAAGCTTTGAATGTTGTCTCGAGATTAGGCTTATGGGTTTATAACACAACATCAACTCTTAATGATATTCAAAGAAAAAGAGTTCTTCAATGTGAATATGGTGGAATGAATCAAGTGTTATCCCGTTTATATAGAATTACGGGTGACGAAAGATTTAAAAAAGCATCAGAGTTTTTCTGCGAAGAAGATTTGCTTTTGCCACTTTCACAAAAACAAGATGTTTTAACGGGCAAGCACGCGAATACACAAATCCCTAAAATCGTTGGTGCGTTAGAAATGTATAACAATGGTGGTGAAAACCATTTATATGACAGCGCAAAATTCTTCTTTGACACTGTCAACGAAAACCGCAGCTATGCAATCGGTGGTAATAGTGTTAGTGAGCATTTTCACGATTTACATACAGAACCACTTGAAACAAACACTTGTGAAACTTGCAACTCCAACAATATGTTGGTGCTGGCACGAGAACTTTTTAATTTAGACAAAGACGCAAAATACTATGATTATTGTGAAAGAGTGTTGTATAATCACATTCTCGCATCTCAAGACGAAACGGGAATGAAAACATATTTTGTGGGACTTAAAAGCGGTCACTTCAAAGTTTTTTCTACACTTGAAGATTCATTTTGGTGTTGCTTCGGGTCAGGACTTGAAAATCCGTTCACATATAACCAACACATATATAATAGGTATGAAAATGAGTTGTATGTGAATTTATATATTTCGTCAACAGTTGAAGATGCAGATTTCTCTGCAACACTCAATAGTGAATATCCACAAGGTGAAAAAGCAGAATTCATTATTGAAAGTGAAACAGATAAAATAATCTGTTTTAGAAAACCTTGTTGGTGTGGTGAATTTTTGGTTGAATATAACGGTAAGATTTATAACGAAACTGAAAAAGGCTATGTTAAAATAAAAGGTGAGTTTAGAAAAGGTGACACCTTTAAAATCAACTTGCCAATGAAAATAAAAATTCATCATAAACGTGATGATGAAAATCAAGTGTATTTCACATTCGGTGGCATTGTTTTAGCCGAGAGACTTGGCAGAGAGAAATTTCCCCAAGATGACCATGCAAAAGGTGAAAACGATTTGACCAATTATGAAGGAATTGAAGTTTCACCAATTTCTAATACTAATATATATAGTATAGGCAATTTAAAATTTTCACTTGATGGTCACACTCTTGAGCCTTTTTATGATATAATGCACGAGAGATACAGAGTTTATTTTGAAATTAAGGATTGATAATATGCTCATTAAAGGATTACAAAAATTAACACTTTTAGATTATCCCGGAAAAATGGCTTGCACAGTTTTCACAGCAGGCTGCAATTTCCGTTGCCCTTTTTGTCATAACGCATCTTTGGTAACTAATATTGATGAAGAAAGAATAAGCGAAGAAGAATTCTTTAGTTTTCTTCAAAAAAGACAGGGGATTATTGAAGGCGTTTGTGTAACAGGTGGTGAGCCTACACTTCAACCCGACTTGAAAGAGTTCCTCAAAAAAATCAAGGATTTGGGTTATAGTGTTAAGCTCGATACTAACGGTTATCGTCCCGAAGTGCTTAAAGATGTTGTGAATAGCGGTCTTGTTGATTATGTTGCTATGGATATTAAGAATTCACAAGCTAAATATGCTTCGACTTGTGGTTTAGACAATCTTGATATTGCAAAAATCAATGAAAGTGTAGAGTTCTTAATGAGCGGTGTGGTGGATTATGAATTCCGTACAACCGTCGTTAAAGAATTACACACGGAAGACGATATACAAGATATTGTGTCTTGGATTAAAGGTGCAAAAAAATACTTTTTGCAGGGTTTCATTGATTCCGGTGACTTAATTTGTACAGGTTACAGCGGATATGACAAAACAGAGCTTCAAAAACTGTTGAATATTGCCAAAAATGATTTATCTGTAACAGAATTGCGAGGAATTTAACACATTATCTTGTGTTTAAATTTCAAAAAAATCACAATATATTGTGTTTGTCCTATTGACAAGCACAATTTTTTTTTATATAATGATACACGAACCGAAAAAATTCAAAGGGGGACGTATTTATGTATAACGTAATTAAAAGAGACGGCAAAATCGCAGAATTTGATTTAGTAAAAATCTCAGAAGCTATTAAGCTTGCATTTGAAGCACAAGAAACCGAGTACAATGACAACATTATCGACTTTTTAGCACTTAAAGTTACTGCTGACTTCGCTTCAAAAATTAAGGACCACAAAATCGCAGTTGAAGACATTCAGGATAGCGTTGAATCAGTTCTTGTTCAGGCTGGTTACGGTGAAGTTGCAAAAGCATATATCCTTTATCGTCGTCAGAGAGAAAAAGTTCGTAACCTTAATACAACTTTGGTTGACTATAAGGCTATTATTGACAACTATCTCAATGTCAATGACTGGCGTGTTAAAGAAAACTCAACAGTTACATATTCAGTTGGTGGTTTGATTCTTTCAAACTCAGGTGCTGTTACTGCTAACTATTGGCTTTCAGAAATTTATGATGATGAAATCGGCAATGCTCACAGAAATGCTGATATTCATATTCACGACCTTTCAATGCTCACAGGTTACTGTGCAGGTTGGTCACTTAAACAGCTCATTCAAGAAGGTCTTGGCGGTGTTCCAGGCAAAATCACATCTGCTCCTGCAGCTCACCTTTCAACACTCTGCAACCAGATGGTTAACTTCCTTGGCATTATGCAGAACGAATGGGCAGGTGCTCAGGCTTTCTCATCATTTGATACATATCTCGCTCCTTTCGTAAAGGTTGATAACCTTTCATATAAAGAAGTTAAACAGTGCATCCAGTCATTCATTTATGGCGTTAACACACCATCAAGATGGGGTACACAGTCACCATTCACAAACATTACTCTTGACTGGACAGTTCCAAACGACCTTGCAGAACTCAACTGTATCGTTGGTGGCAAGGAAATGGACTTCAAATATAAAGATTGTAAAGCTGAAATGGATATGGTTAACAAAGCATTCATCGAAGTTATGGTTGAAGGCGATGCTAACGGTCGTGGTTTCCAATACCCAATCCCAACATATTCAATCACTCGTGACTTTGACTGGTCAGAAACAGAGAACAACAAGCTTCTCTTTGAAATGACAGCAAAATACGGCACACCATATTTCTCAAACTATATCAACAGTGATATGGAACCATCAGATGTTCGTTCAATGTGCTGTCGTCTTCGTCTTGACCTTCGTGAGCTCCGCAAGAAGTCAGGTGGTTTCTTCGGTAGTGGTGAATCAACAGGTTCTGTTGGTGTTGTTACAATCAACTTACCAAGAATTGCTTATCTTGCAAAGGATGAAGCTGATTTCTATGCTCGTCTTGACAAGATGATGGATATTTCTGCTCGTTCACTTAAAGTTAAGCGTGATGTTATCACAAAACTTCTTGATGCAGGTCTCTATCCATATACAAAGAGATACCTTGGCACATTCAACAACCACTTCTCAACAATCGGTCTTGTTGGTATGAACGAAGTTGGTCTTAATGCTAAGTGGCTTCAGGCTGATATGACAACTGCAAAAACACAGCAGTTTGCAAAAGATGTTCTTAACCATATGAGAACTCGTCTTTCTGACTATCAGGAACTTTATGGCGACCTTTATAACCTTGAAGCAACTCCAGCAGAGTCAACAGCATTCCGTCTTGCTAAGCACGACCTTAAATACTATCCAGATATCATCACAGCAGGTAGAAAAGAAGGCGAAACACCTTACTATACAAACAGCTCACACCTTCCTGTTGGTTATACTCAGGATATCTTTGAAGCACTTGATATGCAGGATGAACTTCATACACTCTACACATCAGGTACTGTTTTCCATGCATTCCTTGGTGAAAAACTTCCTGATTGGAAATCTTGTGCAGACCTTGTAAAGAAGATTGCATCTAACTATAGACTTCCTTACTATTCAATTTCTCCAATCTATTCAATCTGTAAGAACCACGGCTACATTGCAGGTGAAGCATTCACTTGTCCAGAATGTGGTGAAGAAGCAGAAGTTTATTCAAGAATTACTGGTTACTATCGTCCTGTTAAGAACTGGAACGATGGTAAAGCACAAGAATATAAGGATAGAAAAGTTTATAATATCGCAGAATCTACAGAACCACACAACACTCCTGTTGCAGAAGCTTGCGCTTGTGAAGAAGTGAAAGTAGCAGACGAAGATAAGATTATCCTTTTCGCTACAAGAACTTGCCCAAACTGTAAGATGGCTGTTCAGTTCCTTAACAAAGCAGGAATAGCTTTTGAAGAAATCTTTGCTGACGAAAATGCAGATATGGCTAATAAGTTCGAAATCCGTCAGGCACCAACACTTGTTGTAATCAAGGGTGGCGTTGCAGAAAAGATTGTAAACCTTTCAAACATCAAAGGTTTCATTGAAAACTACAACAAATAAGGAGTTTTCATAATGTACGATATAATTGTTGTGGGTGCAGGTCCTGCGGGGCTTACAGCTGCACTCTATGCAAGACGAGCAGAAAAAACTGTGCTCGTTATAGAAAAAGCAACTTTCGGTGGTCAGATAACACACTCACCAAGAGTTGAGAATTACCCGGGCTTTGCTGTGATGAGTGGCGTTGAATTTGCCGATAAACTCATTGAACAGGTTTTAGGTCAGGGTGCAGAAATCGAAATGGACTGTGTTACCGGTATTTCCGGTAGCACAGGTGACTATACTGTAACTTGTGAAGGTAATGAGTTCAAGGGCAAAACAGTTATTATTGCAACTGGCTCACATCACAGACAGTTGGGTCTTGATAAAGAAAACGATTTCACAGGCGAAGGTATTTCATATTGTGCAGTTTGCGACGGTGCTTTTTATAGAAATCAGACTGTTGCAATTGTCGGTGGTGGCAACACTGCTTTACAAGAGGCAGTAATGCTCTCTGATATCTGCACAAAAGTATATGTTGTTCAAAATCTCGATTTTCTCACAGGTGAACAGGCACTTCAGAATGCTGTTAACGAAAAAGAGAATATCGAAGTAATTCTCGGTACAACAGTTGCAGAAATCCTTGGGGATACAGAGTTCAAAGGCTTAGCACTTGATACAAAGGGTGAAAGAACAGAACTTTTAGTTGACGGTGTGTTTGTTGCAATCGGTCAACAACCTGAAAATGAGCCATTTAAAGACATTGTTAAGCTTAATGATTATGGCTATGTAATCTCAGGTGAAGATTGTTTGCCTGAAACTACTGAAACAGGAATTTTTGTAGCAGGGGATTGCAGAACAAAAGCAATCCGTCAGGTTACAACAGCAACTGCAGACGGTGCGGTGGCAGCACTCGCAGCTTGCAGAGTTGTAGATTCTCTTAAATAAAAGCAAACCACTTAATCTATTGTGATTAGGTGGTTTTTTAATACTCAAATTGACAAAGAGTTTATAAAATGATATATTTATAACAGTATTTTTTATAAAAGAGTGTGATAATCTTGGGTGAAAGATTTAAAAAGGCAATCGGCGTTGAAGGTAGTTTTAAAGATACCGTTGTGCCAATGATAAACTATTGCTACACCAATATTTTCTTGGGTGGCGCTGGTTATATTATCAGTATGTATTTCAGCATATTCTTGACCCGTGTTGTTGGTCTTGATATTGAATTTGCTGGTTTCATTACAATGGTTGCAGTTATATGGGATGGTATCAATGACCCGATTATGGGGCTTATTACTGACCGTACCCGTTCAAGATATGGTCGTCACCGTGCATATCTCAAACGTGGTATTCCCTTTGTGTTTGTTTCATATATTTTGCTTTGGAATTCATTTGGTCTTGACGGTGAAAAACACCCATATATGACCGTTGCGTATTTTCTTTTTGCTTATGTGCTTTATAAAACAGCTTATACAATTATCGCAGTTCCACACACAGCAATGCTTCCGGAGCTTGCACCTGAATATAACAAGAGAACACAATATACATCAGTCAGCTATATTTTCAACTCTTGTGGAATGATTCCATCATATATCATTTTGCTCATTTTACTTGCAGTTTTCGGCTTCTCAGATGGTCTCACAAGAGATGCCAAAGCACCATTCTTCGTTGCGGGCATCGTTCTTGCGGCAATGTATAGCATCGCAATCTATGGCACATTTAAGCTTGTTAAAGAGCCAAGCTCATTAGATATGAAAAATGAGCCACTTGATGTGAAATATGTTATCAAAGAATATGTTGATGTTTTCAAAAGCCGTTCATTTAGACAATATTTTTGCATCAGTTTTTTCTGGGAATCAGCAAGAAGCTTCTATTCAACGACATATATCTATTACGTAACATTCCTTGCTAATATGTATAGATTTTATCCACTCTTCAATACCTTTGCAGGCATTTTTGAGTCGGCAGCATTCCCGCTTAACTATGCTCTCACAATGAAGCACGGCAAGAAAAAGTGTGGCACAATCGTAACACCATTTATGATTTTAGGTCTTGGGGTGGCACTTGTGGTTACAGCAAGTCAACCTGGCACATCAAAAGCAACATTTATGCTCATTTTAATGCTTGTTGGTACAATTCTTTACCCATTTGGTATGAGTGGTATCGGCTTTGTTTGTAACAATGTTTTTCCTGACCTTACAGACGTTGACGAGATGATTACAGGTCGTCGTCGTGAAGGTGTTGTGGCAACCTGTAACACAATGGTTAAACAGGTTACAGGTGGTATAAACACATTTATTGTTACACTTATTCTTGGTGGTTTTGGCCTTGATGTAAATGCTGAAACAACAGAATTTGTTCAGCAGAGTGATTCTGCGATTTTTGGTATCCGTCTCTGTGTTGCAATTATACCAATGATACTTGCACTCATTTCATATATTCTTTTAAGAAATTTCCAGATGACAAAAGATGACCATACAATGATTCGTGCTGCTATTGCCACAAAGCATAAATATGGTAGCGTAACTTTAACCGACGAAGAAAAAGACCGTTGCTATGTGCTCACAGGTCATAAACTTGAAAATACTTGGTTAGGCAAAGATAACGACGAAAGTCAGGGTCATACACTCGACAAAGACGAAAACGGCAATTATATAATTCTTATTGAAAAAGAAGCCGAGAAAAAAGCATTGTTAGAAAATGCATAGTGGGGGATTTAATTATGGATAAAATTGATATTAACCAAACTGAACCAACAGTAAAAAGAAGCAGACTTTTTGACATTTTCTTTTATCTCATTCAATGGACTTGGGGCTTTTCAGTAAATATTGTTGGCGGAATTGCTTATCTTATATGCACAAAGATTTTGGGCTATAAACACCAGAAATTCGGCTATGCAAATATCGTTTATATGCCTTGGAAACAGGGCGGACTTTCAATGGGACTCTTTATCTTTATGAGAGCAGACCATCCCAATAAAGAATGGACATATAACACAAGAATTCACGAATATGGTCACACTTGGCAATGCTTGCTTTTAGGACCACTTTATTATCCGATAATCGCAATTCCTTCTGCAATATGGTGCAATGTGTTTGCAAAATACAGAGAGAAGAATAATATTTCATATTATAAACTCTATTGTGAGTCTTGGGCAAACTCTTGGGGTGAAAAATTCTCACAAATGAAACGGGTTGAAACAAAATAATTATTCATCCACAAACCAAAAAGCAGGACTTTTAAAGTCCTGCTTTTGTTTGGCCGAAATATTGAATTATAACTTTGAATATCCGTGGCAGTTAATGAGTGCGTCGATTTTTTTGCCTTCTTTACAGAGTGGGCATTCGTGAGAATGAACGCTGAAATAATCTGGCAAGTCTTTAGGATTAAATACTGAATTTACTTCATAGCCTGCACATTCTTGTGATGTTGCGAAGATTGATGCAACACCAACCACGTCACCACCATAATATTTAATTGCATCAATAGCAGATTTTGCTGTGTTACCAGATGCAACAGAAACCGCTGTGATAAGCACGTGCTTGTCTTTAATCATTGGCACAATGTTATCTCTGAAAATAATCTGTGAGCCGTTAACAACTTCAGGTGTAACGATATAGATTGTCTGGTGAGCATTGATATTTACATAGTCGCTCTTTGTAAGCTCTTCAGCAATGCAGGTTGCAATAACTTCAGTACCATCAAGGCAAAGAATTGTGTCGATAATCTGGTTACTGTATTTGTGGTTTTTGCAAATCTCCTGAGCAACTGCTTTAGCCTCAGAAAGACGGGACTTTTGTGCAGCAACGTCTATGTAATAGTTACTGTGTGCACTGCTTGTTGCAAAATGACCTTTTGCAACACGAAGATACAAATTCTTCTGATGAGTTTTGATTTTTGAAATGCTTGTTGTTGGCATAAAAGTTCCCCCTTGGATATTTTAATATTCACATTGTACAACAAACAACTGTCGATTACAATAAAAAATAGTAAACTTGTAGCAAAAATCACAAATTTTGTATGATAAGACAAAATTACAAAAAACTTTTTATGCAGTTTTATGTTGTCGCCCTGTGTGGTCAAGGTAATAATCTTCTTTATAAATCAAATCATTGACCGAAACAAACGAATAACCCTGTTTTGAGAGCTCTGTGAGAATTTTATCAAGAGCTGGCGCGGTGTTATCTACGCCATTATGAAAAAGCACAATAGAGCCATTCGTAACACGACTAACAACCCTGTTGACAATCTCATCAACGGATAGCTTTTGGTAGTCAAGAGAATCAACATCCCATTGAATAGTGTACATTCCAAGTGATTTTGCAACATCCATACTTTGATTTGTATAGTCACCTGATGGTGCTCGGAGCAGTGTGACTTTTTCACCGATAATCCCTTCAAGTTTTTCATTACAGTTTTCGATTTCTTCTTTAATTTCTTTTCGTGAGCATTTTGAGAAAGCTTTGTGAGTGTCAGAGTGGTTTGCTATTGTATGCCCTGCGTCATAAAAGGTTTTTACACTTTCGGGGAAACTCTTTGCCCAGTCACCAACAACAAAAAATGTGGCTTTTGCATTGTGCTTTTTTAGTATTTCAATCAGTTGGTCGGTGTCTTGATTAGTCCACGCCGCATCAAAGGTGATTGCGATTTTCTTTTCGTCGGTTGCAACTGCATAAATTGGTAATTGCTTTGTGGGTGACGAAGCAGAAACAATGTGTCCTGTAAATAAAATTAAACCACCAATTAAGACAATTATAGCGAAGAGAATAAGTAATAGTGTCTGTCGTTTCAAAACAAAAAATCTCATAAAAAATACCCCTTTCAATTATATGAAAGGGGTTTAAGGTTATATGTAAGTGATTTTATTCTGCTTTTGGTGCATGAAGCTCTGCAATTTCATTTTCAATGAATTTTTCCATTGATGGTTGCTCTTGCATCTGCTTTTTAAGGCTCTTGCCAACAAGCACATTGAGAGTAACATTCACCAAGAAAAGAACACATCCAACGATAAAGCCAAAACCAAGACTGCAATCTGTGATGATTCCACCACCGAGAGTTTGGCAAGCTGTTGTGAACTGTACAAAGAATACTGCTGCCAATCCCCAAGAGAGTGTGCTTATCACATTGAGAATAATATTGAACATATATTTAAGTTTAATACCAGCAATAAGCAAAACAAAAAAATTGAGAACACCGCAAACAACTGCCAAGAGAAGAAGTGCACAAGCCACAACAACCATAAGTGCTGCGTGACCAAGAACTTCGCCACCTGCAAGTTTCAAGACACTACCAATATCTGTTTTGAGAAGATAGTCAAGAACGAATGTCAAGAAAGACACAGTTTTTGTATCTGTATAGAAAGGCATGGTAATTGTGAATTTGTAAAGTGGAAGAACAAGTGCAATAAGCGGTGCAAATGTCATAATAAGACGAACAATGCGAAGCTTTGAGCCCGCTGTTGCGCTTTTGAAGTTTGCAGTTTTATAATGCAATTTCGCAAATGCGTGTTCAGCAAAGTCAGAGTCTTGCTCGAGTCTTTGCTCCCATTGGAAGTTTGGAATATTTGCGCCACATTTTGGGCACTCTGCTTTAACATTCCAGAGTTTTAAATTATGCCCACAGTTAGGACATTTTGATGCCATAAAATCACTCTTTTCGTAAGGTCAAAATAATACTAAATTATTTTACTATATTTATTTCTTTTTTGCAAGTCTAATAACATTCCAAGAAAGTGGTTTGAGATTTACAGAAAGCTCTTTGCCTTGGAGCACAGCATTGTTTGACTTGAATGGTTTAACTGGAGTTGCAATAGCGCTATTTTCTGCTTTAATATCAAAACCGCTCATTTCAATATGTTCAAGGACTTCAAAGTTCTCAAAATCAAGAAGAGAAATGTCAAATAAAATATCTTCTTCCATATTTCTGTTAACCGCAAAAATTGTTAGATTTTCTTTGTCTTCACTCATTGTTGCGATTGATTCGATATCAGGAACATCTGTGAATTCCTTTGTATCGTGTTTGGGGGAGATTACACGGGACTCAAGAGTGTAGCCACGACCATAATTTGAAAGATGCATAAATGGATAGAAAATTGTCTGTTCCCAACAAGCACCACCATTTTCAGTCATAATTGGTGCAATGACATTTACAAGTTGTGCAAGGCAACCAATCTTAACGCGGTCTGCGTGTTTTAATAGGGTCATAAGCATAAGAGCCACTAAAAGTGCATCTTCAAAGTTATAAATGTCCTCAAGTTGATGTGGAGCAGTACTCCATTTTTCAACATGAACACCATTTGAATGATACCAAACATTCCATTCGTCAAAAGAAAGGTTAACAGTATGCTTTGAGCGTTTTTTTGCCTTTATGTAGTCACAAATACAAACAACTGAACTGATAAACTCATCCATTTTCATGCTCTTTGCAAGGAATGATGGCGTATCATCTGAACGATTGTCAAAATAGATATGAAGTGAAAGATAGTCAACTTTGTCATAAGCCAAGTCAAGAGTAGTTGCTTCCCATTCACCGAATGTAGGCATATCACGGCTTGCACTACCGCAGAGTACAGTTTCAATAGAGTTGTCAGTCCATTTCATAACCTTTGCAGCTTCAGCGGCTGTTCTGCCGTATTCAACTGCAGTTTTGTGACCGATTTGCCAGTCACCGTCCATTTCGTTACCAAGACACCAAAGCTTGATATTGTGTGGGTCTTCGTAGCCATGTGAACGACGAAGGTCACTCCAATAACTGCCTGACTTGTGGTTGCAATATTCAACAAGGTTTCTTGCTTCTTCAGGACCACGAAGACCAAGATTTACCGCCATCATAGGTTGAGAGTTAACTTTTTTACACCATTTTGCAAATTCATTTGTACCGAAAAGATTAGGCTCTGTAACACCCCATGCAAGTTCAAGCTTTTTAGGACGAAGTTCAACAGGTCCAACGCCATCTTCCCAGTTGTAACCTGAAACGAAGTTGCCACCAGGATAACGGACAATTGGCACATTGAGTTTCTTTACCTTTTCAATGACATCTTGTCTGAATCCATCTTCATCAGCAGTTGGGTGGTCTGGCTCATAAATACCGCCATATACTGCTCTGCCTAAGTGCTCAATGAATGAGCCATAAATTCTTTCGTCAATTTTTGCACCTGTAAATTCAGACACAAGCGACATCTTTGCCTTTTTCATATATATGTACCCCCAACGGTATTATTTCTTTTCTGTTGATGTTTCAACTTCTTCAACTTGCTTTTCAGAAAGAAAGTTTTGCATAATCTTCACATTCTTTTCAAAATCCATCACAAGACAAGAGCCAACACCAGAAATGCTCTTGCTTGACCATGTGTTTTCAGCAGGAATTTGCTGTTGAACAATAGGATATGAATAAGCCTGTTTCAAAAGAGCTTTAACACCAATACTCATTATTTCTTTTGAACTGAGATTTGTTTTTACCAACGGAATAATTGTCTCTGCTAAGCCAATCATTGTCCCGATATCTTGTTGCAATGTTTTTTCAACAATAGCAGAGATGACTTTTCTCTGTCTTTGTGTTCTCATAAAGTCAGAGTCGAGATAGCGCATTCGACTATACCATAATGCTTGTTCACCATTGAGAAGAATATCTTCACCAGCTTCAATAACAACAAGTTTTCCTGTGGTTTCTGTACGCTTTGAATATTTACTCTCTTTTTCAGTGACATCTACATTAACGCCACCTAATTCATCAACAATAGTTGTGAAGATTTCAAAATCAACGATTGCATAATATGGAATGCTAACTTTGAAATTCATTTCAAGAGTATCAATAAGAGTCTGGATTCCGCCACGGAAATATGCAGCATTTAGTTTTTCTTTCTTTTTGCGACCTGCAATTTCAACATATGAGTCACGAAGAAAAGATGTGAGTTTGATTTCACCATTTTTATTATCCAAAGTTACAAGCATCATTGTATCTGAACGGGAATCAACATCATTTTCTCTTGCATCAACACCAACCAAAAGGATATTGATTTGTTCGTCATCACTATAAAGAAGAGATTCTGATATGTATTCATTATCAATGATTTGCTCTGTACTGTCAAAAGATGAGAGAAGCTTGTTAACAGTATTGTAACCATAAAAACCAACACAAGAAACCAACACAAGAACTATACATAAGAAAACAAGAAAAGCATTTCTTACAGAGTGATTTTTCTTATTTTTTCTTTTTTGTTCACGGCGTGATTCCGGTGCCATTCGGCTATAAACATCACTGATGTCTTCATATTGAATTTCTTGACGACGACGATTTTGGACGGCGCTGTTATATTTTACTGTGAAATTATCACTGACATAGTCTTCTTCATATGTTTCGTCCTGCTCAAGTGAAAAGGAAGAAATGTCTTCGTATTCGTTTTCTGCGTCAGAAGAGCTATAAATATCTTCATATTCATCTGCACTTCTTGAATTACTGAAAAAATCTTCAAATTCATCATTTTTGAAACGATTATCAGCCAAAATTTGCACTTCCTTAATTCTATTATATTATCCCTTTTATTTTACAACAATCAACGAAAAATCACAATATATTTTATTAAAATAATAGAGCAGAAAAGGTAAAAATTATATTTTTTAAGTTATGACTTGAAACATAGACACAAATTATGTATAATTATACCCAGTTACAGTCGGTTGATATGAAATTATCAACAATTTTTCGGGAGAAGATACATATGTTAGGTAAATATGTAAGGGTGAGAGTGACTCATCCTATGAACTCCTTTGACAGTGAAAGAAATTTAACCTTTAAATTGAATTATGGTACTGTTGAGAGTGGTCTTGACCCACACTCTCCTGTCAAAGGCGCATTTGTTATGGGCGTAAATCACAAGGTTCGAGTTTTCGAAGGCCGAGTGATTGCAACAATTAAAAATGATAAAGGAATTGTGCTCGTTGTAGCACCAAAAAGCAAAAGATATATAATTCACGAAATCGAAGATGCTATCGAGTTCGCTTATGGCACACAAAGGCGTGAAATTTCTTGTCTTTATGAGTGTTCTTGTGGCGCAATCGTTTATAGAATTATCAACGGTCAGGTTCGCTTCTTGCTTATTAAAAACAGGCGAAGCGCAAACTGGGGTTTCCCAAAAGGGCATATGGAACGCGGTGAAAACGAGCACGAAACAGCTTATCGTGAAGTGCTTGAAGAAGCGGGAATAAGAATTCGTTTTCTGCCTGATTTCAGATATAAATCAGAGTATTCAATTCAAGGCAGAATTGAGAAAAAGGTTATTATTTTCCTTGCAACAACTGACGATACAAATACAATTATTCAGCGTGAAGAAATTGAAGAGTATTTGTGGTTGGGCTTTGATAAGGCAATGAATTCACTTAAATTTCCTAATGATAAATTCCTTTTGAGAAAAGCAAACGAATATCTCGAAAAGATGGAGGTTGCAAATGGTTGAACAAATAGTTGACGCAATTATGACTTTCTTACAAGATAAAGTTCCAGAAGAGTTAATTGCATTTTTGATTTCACTTTGTCCGATTCTTGAATGCCGTGGCGGTATGATAGCAGCAAGACTTATGGAAATCCCATTTATCAAAGCATTTTTGATTTGCTATGTGGGCAATATGCTTCCCATTCCATTTATCATTCTCTTTATCAGAAAGATTTTCGAGTTTCTTCGTCGCTGGAGTTTCTTTGAAAAGATTATTGTAAAACTTGAAGCAAAGACAGCAAAGAATAAAGATAAAGTCTTGAAATATAAATCTTGGGGACTGCTTCTTTTTGTTGCAATTCCACTTCCTGGCACAGGCGGTTGGACAGGTGCTTTAATGGCAGCACTTCTTGATATTCGTTTTAAACGAGCACTTCCGATAATTGCGCTTGGTGTTCTTATTGCCGGCTTTATTATGTCAGGTCTTACATACGGACTTTTCCAGATGTAAAAAAATGTATGGCGTGGGTTTTCTCGCGCCATTGTTGTTTGGGGTATATTTATGACTAAGTACAAATTAAAATGGGGCTTTTGGTTCATCTCTTCACTTTGTTTTGCAATATTTTTTATGATTCCAAAAGGCATAATTATGATTGCTAATGGTGAAATAACGTTTGAAGATGGCGAAGTAATAGACGGTGCTTGGAAAACACTTATGATTACTCTTTTTTCGATAGTGTGGCTCGCATATTTACCAACAATTTTTTCTGTTTTGAAAATAGTTTTTATTTATAAATGTAAGCCATTTGAAATTACGCCAGAAGGCATAAAGAATACATTTGTATGTATCAACTTGCTCTGTTTTATGATTATTCGTCCCGTTAAGCTTATCCCATGGGATAGTGTTAAGTGGGTTATGGATGATGAAGAGGGCTTGGCTATTCGTGTAAGGGTAAAAAAAGTAAAAGCAGGTTTGATTGCCAAACTTATGTTGCTGGTGTTAGGATATGTGTTTTGCATGGGAATGGCTAAACCAAAACTTTCAGAAGCAGATAAAAATCTTTGTATGTTACATTGTAAAGGGTACGCACAGTGCTTGTAAAAAAGGACTAAACCATTTGGTTTAGTCCTTTTAATATTTTATTTAATCAGTTCTCCGTTTTTAATATAAACACGGGGGACTCTTTTATTTAAAAGACAACAGAATTCATAATTGAAACGGTATTCTGAATCTGACAAATCTTCAACTGTAATCACTTCGTTGCCGTCAATACCCATAAGGGTTACCTCGTCGCCGACTTTAATGTCCGGCACATTTGAAGCATCAATCATAAATTGGTCCATACAGATTTTGCCGATTATTTTGCAACGAACACCATTGACAATAACTTCGCCCTTATTTGAAAGGTAACGAGGGTAACCATCAGCATAGCCAACGGGGACAGTTGCCACCTTCATATCTTTATCCGCAACAAATGTTGAACCATAGCTGACAGTAAAGCCTTTGCTGACATCTTTCACAAAAGAAATACTGCTCTTTAATTCCATAGCAGGGTAAAGTATAAAATCACGGCTCATTTCTTCTGATGGATAAAGACCATACATCATAATGCCACAACGGACACTGTCACCAACAAAGCCGTCTAACTCCATAACAGCGGCACTGTTATACATATGTCGTCTGAAATTATATCCGTCCGCTATGAGTTTGTCTGTAAGCTTAAGATATTTTTCTCTTTGTTTTTCTGCAGATGTTTTGTCGGGATTATCAGCACAAGCAAAGTGAGTGAAAATTCCTGCAACAGAAAGTCCGTCAAGAGCAAAAATCTTCTTTATATCTTCATAGCTTTGCTCGTTTGGTTGAAAACCAATTCGTCCCATACCTGTGTCAACTTTAATATGCACAGTTGCAGTTTTACCCATTTGCTTTGCAGTTTCTGCAAAAAACTTTGCAGTATCATAATCGGAAACGGTGCAATCAATATTGTGTTGGACAGCCACTTTGAATTCTTCTCTAAAAGTTTCACCTAAAATGAGAATTGGTGCAGTTACACCATCATTTCTAAGGTCAAGTGCTTCTTGCATTGTGGCAACACCAAAACGGTTTATGCCCAACTCACAAAGAAATTCAGTAACCTTTGTTGCACCATGACCATAAGCATCTGCTTTAACAATACCTGTAATGTTAGTATTTTCTGGCAAGTGTGCTTTAATAGCATCAATATTCTTTTTTATGTTGTCGAGATTTACTTTTGCATAAACTCTTTTAAGTAACATTTTCTAATACCTTCTCTGTTGGGAACTGCTTTATTTATATTGATATAATAGTTTTTTTATGATATAATTATTTTCAAACTTATTATAATAGATTTTGTCTATAAAAACAAGTTTAATCTGCTTTTTTAGTAAAGGAAAGTTTTTATGACTAAAAAACGCAAAACTTTATCAACAACGCATTTCATAATGCTGAGTTTTATTGCGGTTATTATTATTGGGAGCTTTTTATTGGTTTTACCTATAAGTTCTGCTGATGGAAACTCGGTTTCATATATTGACGCTCTTTTCACTGCAACAACAGCCACTTGTGTTACGGGGCTTGTAACTTTGCCAACTGTTAGTACATGGAGTGTGTTTGGCCAGGCTGTAATTCTTTGTCTTATTCAACTTGGTGGTCTTGGCGTTGTTACTGTTATGTCGGGAGTTATGGTTGCTCTACACAAAAAGATGGGAATTTCTGACCGATTGTTAATTCAGGATGCTTTTAATCTTAACACGCTTTCAGGTCTCGTGCGTTTTGTAAAAAATGTTATCAGTGCAACTTTCATTGTTGAAGGAACTGGTGCATTATTATATATGACAGTTTTTGTGCCGGAATATGGTGTTCGTGGTATATGGATTTCAATTTTCAATTCTATTTCAGCTTTTTGTAATGCGGGCATTGACATAATTTCACCAAATAGTCTTTGCGAATACGCAACAAACCCTGTTATAAATATGGTGACAAGTGTTTTAATTATAGTTGGTGGTATTGGTTATATTGTTTGGTGGGATGTAATTAGAGTAATTAGAATTTACAGGCAACAGGGTATAAAGTGTTTTAAAAGATTGTCTTTGCATAGCAAATTGGCGTTGTCTATGACAGGATTGTTAATCGTTGCAGGAACATTAGCGTTTTTCTTGTTTGAATATAGCAATGAGAAAACAATCGGTAATCTTTCACTTTTTGACCAAATACAAATATCCTTTTTTCAATCTGTAACAACAAGAACAGCAGGGTTTGCAACAATACCTCAAGAAAATCTTACAAATGCATCTGCATTTGTTTCTCTTGTTTTGATGTTTATTGGTGGTTCACCGGTAGGTACGGCAGGTGGTATCAAAACAATTACTGCAATGGTATTGTTCTTGACGGCAGTTGCAATGGTACGAAACAAAAATGATGTTACTGCGTTTAATCGTTCAATTCCACCGAAGGCTGTGAAAAAAGCAGTGGCTGTTTTTTCAATGTCGTTTATCATTATGTTTGTGTCAACTGTATTGCTTGCGACGGTATGTGACGCACCTGCGTTAGATATTATTTATGAAACTGTTAGTGCAACGGCAACTGTGGGCTTAACTCGTAATCTCACATCTACATTTAATGTATGGGCAAAGATTATTATAATTGTGACGATGTATTTAGGAAGAATAGGTCCGATTTCATTAGCAGTTGCTTTGAATATGAAAAAAAGCAGTCAAAATATTGTGAAAACACCTATTGAAGAAATAAGCGTTGGTTGAGAAAGGTTGATTTATATGAAAACTAATAATTCTTATGCGGTTTTTGGTCTGGGCAGATATGGCCTTGCTGTTGCGAAGGAACTTGTTGAAAACGGAGCAGATGTACTTGCTGTTGATAATCGAGAAGACCTTGTAAATGATGCAGTCTCTGAACTTCCTGTTTGCAGATGCGCTGATATTACTGATGCGGAAGCTATCAAACAACTTGGGATTTCTAATATGGATGTGGTGATAATTGCAATTTCAGGTAGTCTTGAAACAAGTGTGATGGCAACTACTCTTTGCAAAGAAGCAGGTGTGAAAACTGTTATCGTTAAATGTAGCAATGAAATGCACGCAAAAATATTAAGTCGTGTTGGTGCTGATAAGGTTGTCTTGCCTGAACGCGAATCAGGAATCCGTCTTGCTAAAAATTTGTTAAGTTCCGGATTTGTTGATATTATTGAGCTTACAAGCAACATTTCCTTGGTTGAGATTGATGTTAAATCAGAGTGGGACGGGAAAACGCTTGTTGATTTAAATTTAAGAAAAAAATACTCAATAAATGTGATTGCCATTCAGCAAAACAATGATGTTTCAACTGATATTGACCCTACAAAACCATTGGAAACATCTATGAAATTGATTGTTGTAGCTGATAAGAACAAATTAGAGAAAATGGAATAAACAAAAAGCACTTAAGGTGAAAAACCTTAAGTGCTTTTTTTCCATGTTGAGCGCATGAATAAAATCATAATTGGAAAAATTTCAAGTCTGCCAATGAGCATATTAGCAGAAAGAATTATTTTTGAGAAATTACTGAAATCTGCAAAATTCTCAGTTGGCCCCACCGCCGCGAAACCGGGTCCTACGTTATTTATACAAGTTACAATAGCCGTGATTGTTGTTGTAAAATCAAAATTATCAATGGAGATTAATAATGAAGAAATTCCAATTATAAACATATAAATGATAAAGTAAGCGGAGGTGGTAAGAACAACATCTTTTTCAATAACGGCACCATCAAGCTTAATTGCTTTTACACGTTTTGGGTTGATTGCACGTCTAAGCTCTCTCCATACTGCTTTGACAATAATAATCATTCTTCCGACTTTAAGTCCACCGCCGGTTGAACCTGCACAAGCACCTATAAACATTAGAACAAACAATATCATTTGTGAAAACATAGGCCATTGTGCAAAGTCGGCAGTTACAAAGCCTGTGGTTGTAATAATTGAAATTACTTGAAATCCAGCCTGACGTAATGCTGTTCCGAAATTTTCAACTAATGGATAAACATTAAACGAAACAAGCAATATTGAAATTGCAATGACACCAAGATATGACCAAAGTTCTTCACTTTTAAAAACTCTCCTGAATTGTTTGACAAGGAATAAATAAAACAAGTTGAAGTTTATGCCAAACAATAACATAAATAAAGAGATTACAATTTCTGCACCAATATTGTCATAGGCGGCAATACTAGTGTTTTTAACTGAAAAACCACCAGTTCCTGCAGTTGCGAAAGCTGTTGTAACGCTATCAAAAAGTGGCATTTTGCAGCAAAGCAAAGAAATGATTTCTGCAATAGTAAGAACCGTGTATATAATGTAAAGGATACGAGCTGTAACAGTAGCCTTTGAAACGAGCTTGCCCACGGTTGGGCCAGGAACTTCTGCTCTTAAAATATGCATTGATTGCATTTCTTTTTTTGGAAGAATTGCAAGTACAAATACGATAACGCCCATGCCACCAATCCAATGAGTGAATGAACGCCAGAAGAGAAGACTTTTAGGCAATGCTTCGATATTGCTTAATATAGAAGCGCCTGTTGTGGTGAAACCTGACACGGTTTCAAACAATGCATCAACAAATGACGGGATAGCACCAGATATTACAAAAGGCAAAGCACCAAAAACTGACATAAATATCCATGAAAGTGAAACAATAGCAAATCCTTCACGAGCATAAATGGTTTTTGTTTCGGGTTTTGGCATGGTCATCAATGTACCAACGGCTAAAATCAAACCAATTACAATCCCATAAACATATAAAATATTTTCTTTATAATAAACTGAAACCATTAAGGGCAAAAGCATAAGCAGTGCTTCCGCTTTTAAAAGTCTGCCCACGGTTTTCGTCACCATTTTTAAATTCATAAAAATACCTTATTCAAAAATTTCGTTAATACTTCTTAACAGCTGACTCTTTGAAACAATGATAACGCTGTCACCAAGTTCAATTGCATCATTACCACTTGGAAACATAACCTGATGGTTACGAACAATGGCTGCAATAAGTGTGTCTTTGTTTAGCTCAAGTTCTTTAAGTGGAACATCAATACCCTTAAAATCACTTGTTATCTTAAATTCAAGAGCTTCAACTTGACCACCAACCAATTTATAGAGAGTCTGAACGCTTGATTCTCCTGAATTATCAAGAGCACGGACATAACCGATAATTCTGTTTGCTGCAATGGCTTTTGACGAAAATGCACTATCAACGCCGATGCTTTCAAGTACATCATAAGATACACGGTTTACTTTTGCTACTGTCTTGCGAATTCCAAGTGCAGAAGCATACATAGCAGCGATAATGTTTTCTTCGTCAATTCTTGTCAAAGCAACAAAAGCATCTTGATGTTTGAGCCCTTGCTCCATAAGGGTTGCTTTATCAGTTCCATCACCGTTGATAATATCAACATTTGGAAGATTTTCGCAAAGATGTTCGCAACGGTCAGGGTCGATTTCAAGAATTTTAACATTATATCCACCGGTTTCTGACAGCTGACGAGCAAGATAATAACCCATCTTGCCACCACCAATAATCATAATGTTCTTTGTGCTGTGCTTATAAATGCCAAGTTGCTTCATAAACTTAACAAGTACTCCGCGAGGTGCAGTAACATGAATTTTGTCACCTTTTTGAAGCACGAAATCACCACGAGGGATAATCACTTCATTTTTGCGTTGAACGGCACAAATTAAAACTCTGTATTTGAATGTGTTGAAGATGTCCATAAGCTTCATATCGCAAAGGGGATTACCTTCTTCAAGCTTTAACTCTGCAAGGTCAACTCTTCCACGATAGAACGATTCAATATTAATAGCGTTAGGAAATCTTAATACTTTTGCAATTTCGTTAGCCGCATCAAGCTCGGGGTTAATAACCATACTGAGCCCCAATGAATCTTTAAAGAATGGTAACTGCTTTAAATATTCAGGGTTGCGCACACGGGCAATAGTGTGTTCTGCACCAATTCTCTTTGCAACAAGGCAAGAGAGAATATTAAGCTCGTCAGATGATGTTGCGGCAATAAAAACATCTGCGTCCGAGACACCTGCTTCAACCTGAATGTCATAGCTTGCACCGTTGCCACAAATACCCATAACATCAAAGTTATTTACCATTTGTTCAACGACTTTCTGGTCACGGTCAATAACAACCACATTGTGATTTTCAAGTGAAAGATATTCAACAAGTGTTGCGCCGACTTTGCCGTCACCAACAATTACTATATTCATAATTTCAGTCTCCGTTAAATGATTATAATTTCACTAAATAACATATTACCACAACTAATCTGATTTTACAATATTTTTTAATAATTGACCTATACAAAAAAATGTGATAAATTTAAGTTGGTGAGAATAATCCAAAACAGTCTTAAAACGATAATTTTTAAGGCTTTTCGGTGCTTCTCACTCGAAAGGCGTCAGCCTTCCATCGTGCTCAGCAACCAAAAATCCAATAAAAATTCTTCGTTTTCAGGTCGAAGATTTTTTGAATAGGAGATTTTTGTCAAGCTGAGGCACAAAACACAGTAAATCCTTTGTGGATTTACGAGTATTTTAACAATAGATTGGCAAAAATATCTATTCAAAAAACTATTTTGGATTATTCTCGCCAACTTAAGAAAAGGGGATGTATTTATGAATAAAAAAGTTAAAGTATCTTTAATTGGTTTAGGTAGTGTCGCAATAGCAGTAGCAGTTGCGGTTGGTGGCTTTTTCGCTGCTTATCCTATGACGCCTGATGTTGAGATTAAATCAGCACAAGATAGAGTTCAAAATAATAGCGAACTTTTAATTGCAAGTTATAATACTGCGGCACCTTGGGGTAACTTGATTAAGGGCACATACACAACCCGTCGTGCACATCTTTTTGCACAACAGATGAACAATACTTTACCTGATTCTTTTGGCGTTCAGGAAATCAATACATTCTGGGTTGAACATTTTAAAGAGCTTTTGCCACAATATGAATATTATGGCATAAAGCGTGGCGGTGACGCTGAAGAAAAAACGTCAGAAATGAGTGGCATTTTCTATCTTAAAGAAAAATATAATCTTTTGGATAGTGGCACTTTTTGGATTTCAAATACACCCGACAAAGAATCAAAATTCGATGGTGCTGCTTGTTACAGAATTTGCTCTTATGCCGTACTCGAAAACAAGACAACAGGGTTTAAATACATTCATATGAATACTCATCTTGACCACGTAAGCACAGAAGCACAAAATTTAGGTGGTAATCTTATTCTAAACAAATCACAAGAGTTAAAGAAGAGCTACCCTGATGCTAAAACAGTAATAACAGGCGACTTTAACCAGAGTATTGATGGTGAAGCAATTAAAATTCTCAGTGCAAATGGGTTTACAAGTGCTAATACAGTTGTGGAAAATGGCGACAAAATTGCAACATATCACGGTTGGACAGGTGAAAAGGAAGATGCGCCAATAGATTTTATTTTTGCTGATGATACAATGAAAATAAAATCATACAATGTGCAAAATGCAAAGATTGGTAATTCATTCGCATCTGACCATTATATGATTACTGCAGAAATTGATTTTTAAGTAACGCACAAATTTGAATTTATTGGAGATATTTAAAACAATGTAGGGCGGGGGCTTGCCCTCCGCCGAACCTAAATATCCTATGCACTTCAAACGGCGGGAGCAAGCCCCCACCCTACGCTTATCATATTAACTATCCCGATAAACTCCTAATTTTTCAAACTCTTTTGACCTTTGACATGAATATTTCTTGTGCATCAACACATATTACAAAAAACGAGGTGTTTTTATGGTTTATGTGTGTGAAGTCTGCGGTTGGATGTATGACGAAAACGACGGCAATCCTAAAATGGATATAACTCCGGGAACAAAATTTGAGGAATTACCTGAAACGTTTTTCTGTCCCGAATGCGGTGTGGTAAAAGAGCGATTTGCCAAAGAAGAATAAAAATTGGTTGTTTAAGGGATGATAGCGATATCATTCCTTATTTTTTTGAAATATTTTGCACTTTGCACTTTGCATTTTGCATTTTATATGTTATACTAATTATGTATATATTCTATAATAAAATAGGGGTGTTATTTTTATGAAAAAAGCTTGGTATAAAGAAATGGTAGTTTACCAAATTTGGCCAAGAAGTTTTAAAGACTCAAACGGTGACGGTATTGGTGACCTTGAGGGTATTTATTCAAAACTCGATTACATAAAGAGTATTGGTATTGATGCTATCTGGTTCTCACCACTTTTCAAATCACCTAACGCTGACTATGGTTATGATATTGCCGATTATATGGATATTAACCCTGAATATGGCGATATGGAAACATTCAAAAAAGTCCTTGCAGGTTGTCACGAGCGTGGTATGAAAGTGTTTATGGACCTTGTTGTTAACCACACTTCAACTGAACATCATTGGTTCAAAGAAGCTTGCAAGAGTGTTGATAACCCATACCATGATTATTATATTTGGAGAAAAGGTAAGGGTAAGGACGGCAAAAGACCACCAAATAACTGGCTTTCAACTTTTGAAGGTGGCGCTTGGGAATATGTACCTGAGGTTGACGAGTATTATCTTCACGTATTCACAAAAGGTCAGCCTGACCTTAATATGGATAACCCAAAAGTCAGAGAAGAAGTTAAGAATATTATGAAATTCTGGCTTGATATGGGTGTTGATGGCTTCCGTGAAGACGTTATTACATATATTTCAAAGAAAGAGGGACTTCCAAACGGATTCCCAATTCCTGTTGCTTGTGGTATGGAGCACTATAACTGTGGTCCACACCTTTACGAATATCTTAAAGAATTCCATGATGATGTTCTTTCAAAATATGATTGCTTCACAGTTGGTGAAGGTCCACTTATCACACCTGAAAAGGTTCTTCGTTTCGTTAAAGAAGATGAAACACAGGTTCTTAAGACAATGTTCAGTTTTGACCATCTTGAAGCAGACTGCTTTATGACAGACTGGATTAAAACACCATTTAGCCTTAAAGCAATGAAGAAGTGCTATCAAAAATGGTATGACGCAATGAATGGCAAGGGTTGGCACACACTCTATCTTGAAAATCACGACCATCCAAGAATTATTGACCGTTACGGCTCACTTAAATACAGGGTTGAAAGTGGTAAAATGCTTGCTACAATGTGTTATTTGCAAAAAGGTACACCTTTCATCTATCAAGGTCAGGAAATCGGTATGACAAATATCGAACTTCACTCTATTGATGAGTTTAAAGATATGATTACTTTCAATAATCAAAAGATGTTCAATAAATTGGGCATTAAGGGTGACCGTTTCGTTAAACTTGCAAATGGTGGTTCTCGTGAAAACTCAAGAACTCCTGTTCAATGGGATGATAGTGCTTATGCAGGTTTCTCAACAGTTGAGCCTTGGTTCAATCTTAACCCTAACTACACAGAAATCAATGTAGCACAGGCAGAGGCAGACGAAAATTCAATCCTTAACTATTATCGTAAACTTCTTAAATTCAGAAAAGAACATGAAGTTGCAATTTATGGTGATTTCAAACAGTACTATGAAAACAGTAATGAACTCTTCGTTTATGAGAGAAATCTTGATGGTGAAAAAGTTCTTGTTGTTTGCTCATTTACAGAAAAGAGTGTTCACTTTAAAGCTCCTGAAGGAATTAACCTTGCAGATGGTGAGCTTGTTCTCAACAACTATAAGATTAATCCGGTTAACCGCAACGCTTTCGTAACAAGACCTTACGAATGTAGAGTTTACTATTTTAAATAAGAGGTACTTATAATGAGTAATAATGGAAAACTTTCAAAGCGTGTCTGGACAGGTATTTTGCTCTTTATGTTTATGGGCTTGCTTGCTTGGAACGTTGAAAATATGTACTTTAACACATTCTTAAATGACTGTGTTTATAACGAAGGCATTTTAGGTGCTTCTTTGACACTTACTGATGCAGTTAACATAATGGTTACACTTTCTGCTATCACAGCGGTTGTAACAACCTTTGTTATGGGTACGCTCAGCGAAAAGCTTAAAAATCGTAAAGCATTTATCTCTTTTGGATATATTGCTTGGGGTATTGTAACTGCACTTTTTGGTTTTATTACAAAGGACAATATTGCAAATCTTTTTGGTCTTACTGACCCAGGTCAAATTATCACTGTAACTGCCTGGGTTGTTATCATAATGGATATGGTTATGACCTTTATGGGCTCAACAAGTAATGACTCCGCATTTAATGCTTGGGTTACTGACGTTACAACTCCTGAATCACGACCAAAGGTTGAAACAGCATCAACATTTATGGGCTTCCTTGCAATGGGTGTAATTATGGTTGTTGGCTCAATGGCACAAGGTGGAGCAATTTCATATACCACTTTCTTTGTTGGTATGGGTGCTTTTGTTGCGATTGTCGGTGTTGTAGGTGTATTCCTTATTGATAATCCTAAAAAGTTTGAAAATGCAGAAAAGAGAAACACAAGCTATTGGGCAGACCTTTTCTATGGCTTCAGACCAAGTGTTATTAAAGAAAACAGCGGTCTTTATTTGGTTCTTGCATCATTCTGTATTTTTAACTGTGCATTTCAGGTGTTCTTCCCATATCTTATAATTTACTTAGGCTCAGTTGTGCTTCCTGCAAATGCAGATATAAACCTTCTTTCAGCAGGTGTAATTATTCCTGCAGTTATTTCAGTTGCTTCAATTATTGCGGGTATTGTAATTCTTATGAAGGTTGCTGTGAAGAATAAGCCAATTGCATTCCTTGTAAGTTCAGCACTTCTTGTTGCGGGACTCTTTATCCTTTCAACATCAACAAGCATTTGGACAATTATTGTAGGTATTGCACCTGTGCTTATTGGCTATCTTGTTCTTACAATCCAGCTTGGTGCTTCAACTCGTGACTATACACCACAGGATAATGTTGGTTTGTTCCAGGGTATCAGAATGGTGTTCACTGTGCTTATTCCAATGGTGGTAGGTCCAACTCTTGGTAATATCGCAACAAAGAATACAGCAGGTGCTGAAGATGTGCTTCCTACAAAGGCAATTTTCCTTTATGCAGGCTTTGTAGCAATTTTCTTGTTTATTCCGATTGTTGCACTTCTTAAAAAGGAAAAGAAAAACGCAAAATAAAAGTATTATCAAAGACGCCTGAAAAATGGCGTTTTTGATGTTTAAAGCAATATACGAGGTAAAAATTATGAGCAATAACAACGGACAACTGAATAAACGCGTCTGGATAGGACTTGTTCTCTTTATATTTATGGGCTCAATGGCGGGAACTGCTCAAGGTACACTCACAAGTGTATTTTTGGACAATACTGTTTTTGACCAAGGCTCAATGGGGGCAAAAATCACATTAACTGACGCAGTTAATATTATTACTTCTGTTTCTGCCGTCATATCTTGTATTACTGCCTTTATTATGGGTACTCTTAGTGAAAAACTCAGAAATAGAAAAATATTTATTTCTGTGGGCTATATTATCTGGGGTATTATGACAGTGCTTTTTGGCGTTATCAAAAAAGATGTTGTAGCAAAAATGTTTGGCTATACCGATGCCGCACAGATTGTTTCTACTACTGCATGGATTATTATTGGCTTTGCTTTTATGATGACCGTTGTTCGTGCAACAGGTGACGACTCTGTTTTTGACGCGTGGATAACTGACGTTACAACACCTAAAACAACGGTTATAGTTGAATCGATTGTTACTATGATGGGCTTTGTTACAACAGGTATAATCACCGCAATGATTACAAAGGCACAAGCGGGTCAGGTTTCTTACAATACACTTTTTATATTGATTGGTGTTTTGGCAATAATTGTTGGTATTGCTGGCTTCTATGTTATTGATAACCCTAAGAAGTTTGAAAATGCAGAAAAGAGAAACACAAGCTATTGGGCAGACCTTTTCTATGGCTTCAGACCAAAGGCTATTAAAGAAAATACCAGCCTTTATTTAATTCTTTTATCAGGTTGTACCTTTAACTGTGCAGTGCAAAGCTTTATACCTTATTTGATTGTTTATTTTACCTCAGTTGTAATACCTGCAAATGGTGGTGAAGAATTCAATATTGGTGGTTTTGCTGTAATTGGAGTTATGGCAATTACAATTGCACTTGAAAGTATTTTGATTTTAATGAAATTGGTTATGAAGAAGAAGGCTTATTCATTCATCCCAAGTGTAATTTGCCTTATTGTTGGTTTACTTATTCTTTCGGCAACTAAGAACATTTATTTAATTATTATCGGTTTAACACCAGGCTTGATTGGTTATATCACAATTATGATTCAATTTGGTGCTACTGTCCGTGATAATATTCCACAGGATAAGGTTGGTCTTTTTCAAGGTATTCGTATGATTTTCCTTGTTATGATTCCAATGATTGTTGGCCCGACTCTTGGTAACATTGCGGCAAAGAATTCAGATGTTACATATATGGAAAATGGCGCTGAAAAAGTGCTTCCAACAGAATTGATGTTCCTTTATGCAGCAATTGTTGCAGTATTGATTTTCATTCCAATGCTTGCATTCTTAAAGAGAGATAGTCAAAAAGCAAAGGAAACAGTGAGTGAATAAAAAGTAAAAATAGAACCACTTGACTAAAAATCAAGTGGTTTATTTTTTTCTGTTATTTAATTTTTTTGATTGCTTTGTGAATTACAGATGCAACTGGTGGTGCAATAATGGTTGTTGTTACAATTTCCATAATACCGTTAAGACCTATGAATGCTGCAAGAAAAGCAATAAGACTTAAATCACCACGAAATCCCATTATGTAGTCACTCTTACCGAAGAAAAGAATTAGTAAAGTCATAAAGAAAGCTGTGTTAAGAACTGGTGCTGATAAACCACCAATAACATAAGCAAACTTGCGTTTTTTTCTTGCCACAATTTTGTAAATTACGGCACATAGATAACCCATAAGTACGCGTGGTACAATACACATAATGAATGTGAAAATTGGGTTAATGCTTAAAAGTGTAGTGCCGAATGCGTCCAGACCGAAGCATTGAATGAAACTTGTGACACCGAATACAAGTCCTAAAAAGGCTCCTGTTTTCTCACCCAAGGTCATAGCACCAACTGCAACGGGAACCATTATAAAGGTCATTTTAACAGGTCCAAGTGGCAGATATCCAAGTGGTGTGAATGCCATCAGTATAATAATTGCTGAAAGCATAGCGTTTTCGGTAAGCGCGATTATTTTCTTTCGGCTTACCTTTCTTTTTTTTGCCATATATATTCCTCCTTGCTACTGCTCCAAACGGATGCAATGCAAAATATTGACGAACAGTCTCCCTTGTTAAAGGGAGTGGGGACCACCCAAGGTGGTGGAGGGATTCTATTTGTTTTTATTATAAATTGCTTTAAGTCCTTTGAGAACTAAATCACCATCATAAATGATTTCTCTCTTGCAAACAGGTGAGATAAAATGTGAAAGCCCACCAGTTGCAATAATTGTTTTTGGCTCACCAAGTTCTTCAGCGAATCTGTCAAGAAGACCATCAATCATTGAAGCCGTGCCGAGAACAATTCCACTTTGCATACTTTCAATAGTGTTTGTTCCGCAAGCCTTTTTAGGCGGTTCAAGACTGATTGCAGGTAAGAGTGAACTTGTATTTGTAAGTGCTTGTAAAGAAATTGCAACACCCGGTGCAATCATACAACCACGAAAACTTTTGTTTTCATCAATAGCATAGATTTTTGTAGCTGTGCCAAGGTCAATAACAAATGCAGGTAATGGATATTCGTTGGCAGCACCAACAGCACCTGCCGCTAAATCTGCACCAAGTTGTGCAGGATTGTCAATTAAAATGTTAAGCCCAGTTTTAACGCCGGGGGAAAGCACAATAACATTTTTGCCAATGAGTTTCTGTACAGCATTTTTGACATGAACAGTAATTTCAGGCACAACTGATGAAATCACAGCACCCATAATATTATTGAAATCAATATTATAAATTTTAAAAATATTTAAGAATTCAACTGCAAACTGGTCATCAGTCTTTTGCCTTTCAGTAGCAAGACGAGCACTCATTGTGAGCAGTTCGCCGTCAAAAAGACCAATGTTCATATTCGTATTGCCAATATCTATTGTAAGAAGCATAATCTCACCTCGTTCTTTTAACGCAATAAGTATATACTATTTTTTATTGTTTATCAAGTTTTTTTGTGTTACAATGTGTGAAGAAACGGGGTGAAACTGTGATTTGTAATTTGTGTCCAAGAAATTGTAACTCAGAAAGAACTGAACATATGGGCAATGGTTTTTGCAAAATGCCCGAAAATCCTGTGCTTGCCCGAGCAGATATTCATATGTGGGAAGAGCCGTGTATAAGTGGTGAAAAGGGGACGGGTGCAATCTTTTTTTCGGGTTGCTCTTTAAAATGTTGCTTTTGTCAGAATTATCCCATAAGCCATGAAAACAAAGGTGAAGCTATTACAACAACACGACTTGTTGAAATTATCAAAGAACTTGAAAACCGTGGTGTGCATACTATTGATTTTGTTAACCCTACTCATTTTTCACACATTATCATTGACGCATTAACAGAATACAAACCCCAAGTACCCGTTGTGTATAATTCATCGGGATATGATAGTGTTGAAACTCTCAAAAAATTAGAGGGTTTAGTTGATGTTTATTTACCTGACCTTAAATATTTCAGCAGTGAAAAGTCAACGGCTTATGCTAAATGCCCAGATTATTTTGAAAAAGCAAGCAAAGCTATTCTCGAAATGCACCGTCAACAGCCAGAAACAGTTTTTAAAGATGGAATAATTGAAAAAGGACTTATTATTCGTCATCTTGTTTTGCCTAAAAATATTGAAGAAAGCAAAAATATACTTTTGTGGATAAAAAACAATCTGACCAATGATACATATATAAGTATTATGAGCCAATATACTCCTTATGGCAATATTGCTGAATTTAAAGAGTTGAGCAGAAAACTCACAACAGCAGAATATAATAAAGTTGTAGATTATTTCATTGATTTAGGTCTGAAAAACGGCTTTATGCAAGAAAAAACATCTGCAAAGACTGATTTTATACCTGATTTTGATATGACAGGAGTAAAATAATATTGAAATATGTAAAAATAATGATATAATTATTACATAATTTTTAAGAAAGAAGGATTTTTAAAATGAAAGGATTTTTAAAAGAATTTAAAGATTTTGCTATGCGTGGTAACGTAATCGACCTTGCAGTCGGTGTTATCATCGGTGGTGCTTTCCAGAAAATCGTAACATCGGTAGTTAACGACCTTGTTATGCCACTTATCGGTCTTATTACAAAGGGTAGTGATTTTGCATCAAAATTTGTAGCTCTCGATGGTGGCGATTATGCAACAATTGAAGAAGCAACAGAAGCGGGTGCAGCAATTCTTACATATGGTAATTTTATTGCAGTAACAATCGACTTCATTATTATGGCATTTGTTATCTTCCTTCTCGTTAAGGGACTTAACAAACTCACTTCAATCGGCAAAAAAGAAGAGCCAGTTGTAGAAGCAGCACCTACAACAAAGGTTTGCCCATTCTGTAAGAGTGAAATTGCAATCGATGCTACAAAGTGTGCACACTGTACATCTGACGTTGAATAATTATGCAAATTAAGTTAGGTTTTATCGGTTGCGGAAATATGGCAACAGCAATAATAAATGGTGCAGTTTCATCAGAGTTTATTGCGGGTGAAAATATTTTCGTCTATGATATTGACGGTGAAAAAACAGGCTTTCTTCATGAAAAACATGGGGTGAATGTGTGTAATTCTGCCGAGAGTGTTGCAGAAAATACTGATGTAACAGTTCTAGCGGTCAAACCACAGATATTCCCAACTGTTTTGCCACAGATTAAAGATGTTGTGTTGGAAAAAGGCACAGCAATTGTCTCAATCGGTGCAGGCAAAACTCTTAATTATATAGGCTCATTTTTAGATGACGATGCAAAAATTGTTCGTGTTATGCCAAATATCAATGCCAAAGTTGGCGCATCAATGAGTGGCGTTTGCAAAAACAAAAATGTCAATGACAATTTGCTTGAATTTGTGAAAGACTTGTGTCGCTCGTTTGGTGATGTGATTGAGTTAGAAGAAGATATGTTCCCACTTTTCGGTGTAATCGCAGGTTGCTCACCGGCTTATGCATTTATGTTCATTGACTCAATGGCTCGTGAAGCTGTGAAAAACGGAATGAATAAAAAAGATGCTCTTAAAATCTGTGCACAAGCCGTGCTTGGTAGCGCAAAGACTATTTTAGAAGATAATGACGCTAATTCGTGGGCATTAATTAATAGTGTTTGCTCACCGGGTGGCACAACTATCGAGGGAATTGCGGTTTTAGAACAAGAAGGATTTGACGAAACTGTTATGAATGCAGTAAAAGCATCCCTTGAAAAAGATAAGAAATTATAAAAAATTAACGGACAGCAGTTGCTGTCCGTTTTCTTTGTTAGAACAAATCCGTTGATAAATATCTGTCACCTGTGTCTGGCAAAATCACAACAATGTTTTTTCCTTTGTTCTCTTCTTTTCTTGCCAAAAGCAATGCACCGTGAATAGCCGCACCAGATGAAATGCCAACCAATACGCCTTCGCGTTTTGCCATCATACGACTTGCTTCATAAGCTTCATTTGTGCTGACTGTGATAATCTTATCAATAATTTCTGTGTTAAGAATTTCTGGAATAAAGCCTGCGCCGATACCTTGTAGCCCGTGAGCACCAGCTTTGCCACCTGAAATTACGGGAGAGTCAACAGGCTCAATACCAACAATTTTTATATCAGGATTTTTTGATTTAAGATATTCGCCGATACCTGTGATTGTGCCACCAGTACCAACACCTGCTACTAAAATATCAACTTTTCCGTCTGTGTCTTCCCAAATTTCAGGGCCAGTTGTTAAGAAATGTGCTTTTGGGTTTGCGGGGTTAACAAACTGACCTGCAACAATACTGTTAGGAATTTCGCGTGATAATTCTTCCGCTTTTTCTATTGCGCCATTCATACCTTTTGCACCATCTGTGAGCACCAATTCTGCACCGAAAGATGTAATGAGTTTTCTGCGCTCAACAGACATTGTTTCAGGCATTGTGATAATTAATTTATATCCCTTTGCAGCGGCAACTGATGCAAGACCGATACCTGTGTTGCCACTTGTTGGTTCAATAATAACAGAGCCTTCTTTCAAAATCCCTTTTTCTTCGGCATCTTCAATCATAGCCTTTGCAACACGGTCTTTAATGCTCCCTGCAGGGTTGAAAAGTTCCAACTTTGCAAAAACATTAGCAGAAAGGTTTTCATCTTTTTCAATGTTTGAAAGTTCCAAAAGGGGAGTTTTTCCAATTAATTCTGATGCAGTTTTAAAAATTCTCATAGCACCATCTCCAAGAGTTGTTGTAATTATTATAACCATTTTAAAAAATCCAAATTCAACTTTTGCCGAATTTGGATTTTGGTCGAGATGACAAGATTCGAACTTGCGGCATCCACGTCCCGAACGTGGCGCGCTACCACCTGCGCTACATCTCGTCGTTACTAACTAATTATAATATGTTTATATTTATAAATCAAGCAATTTTAAAATAAAAAAGGCGAGGGGTTACCTCGCCTAATTTTTTATCTAATTCCGTAATTTTCAATTACATAGTCCATATCTTTATCGCCACGTCCTGAAAGGTTGATAAGAATTGAGCCGTGTTCCATCTGTTGTGCAAGTTTCATACCGAATGCAACTGCGTGTGAACTTTCAATAGCAGGAATGATACCCTCAAGACGAGAAAGCTTGAAGAATGCGTCGATTGTTTCTTCGTCGTCGATTACATCATATTTAACTCTGCCAAGTTCTTGCAAGAATGCGTGTTCAGGGCCAGATGATGGATAGTCAAGACCACTTGCAACTGAATAAACAGGAGCAGGCTCACCGTTTTCATCTTTGAGCATAATGCTGTTAAAACCGTGCATAATTCCCTCTGTACCATACTTAAGACTTGCTGCGTGGTCGCCCATTTTTGGACCACGGCCAAGTGGCTCAATGCCATAAATATCAACAGGGTCATTTAAGAAGCCAGCGAAAAGACCTGCCGCATTAGAACCACCACCAACACAAGCAACAATAGCGTTAGGAAGATGACCTGTCATTTCAATAAATTGCTCTCTTGCTTCAATACCAACAACGCTCTGGAAATCACGAACCATCATTGGGAATGGGTGAGGGCCAAGAACTGAACCGATGCAATAAATACAATCTTTATATTCCTTGCTGTATGCGTCAAATGCAGCATCAACTGCTTCTTTAAGAGTCTGTAAACCGTGAGTAACCTCAACCACATTTGCACCAAGGATTTTCATTCTTGCAACATTAGGTGCTTGTTTCTTAATATCGACAGAACCCATATAAATGTCACATTCAAGACCAAAATATGCAGCTGCAGTAGCAAGAGCAACACCGTGCTGACCTGCACCTGTTTCAGCAATAATCTTTTTCTTGCCCATATATTTTGCAAGAAGTGCTTCACCCATACAGTGATTGAGCTTATGAGCACCTGAATGGTTCAAATCTTCACGCTTTGCATAGAGTTGAACTTTGCCGCCAAGAGCATCAGAAAGTCTTTCGAGATGTGTAACAGGTGTTGGTCTGCCTTGAAATTCTTTACGAATTCTGCGAAGCTCTGCAATGAATTTTCTTGACTGACAAATTGAAAAATATGCCTCTGTAATCTCTGCCATAGCATTTTTCAGTTTATCGTCAATATAAACTCCACCGTATTTGCCAAAATAACCATCCTTATCAGGATAATTGTTAAAATAAGTTTCAAAATCAACATTATTGAGAATCATAATTGTTCCTCCTTAAAAAATAAAAAATCCATCCCACAAAATATGGGACAGACTGAAAATAATCTGCGGTACCACCCAAATTCGTAGTGAAAACTACGCACTCACTGTGTACATTTATACACATAGCACTGTAACGGTTGCCCTCCGTCTTATCTACTAGCTTTACGCTTTCGACTCGCCCTCAAAAGTCCATTCATTGAAATTCTTATTGCCGTATTCTCACCATCAACGGCTCTCTTTGAATAAGTTAAAATCAACTACTACTCTTTATCATCGGTTTAATTGGTTAAATATTAACTTACAAGAATTTTAGCACTATAAATGAAGATTGTCAATAGAAATATTTAGGTTAGTAATTATACAAGTTTGAATTTGTCTAACTCTTTTTAATCGTATTTTTTTTGGCTCCCTCTGACGAGGGAGCTGTCGAGCGTATGCGAGACTGAGGGAGAGATAGTCTAAAGTTAATTTGATTTTGCTTATCTCTCCCTCCGTCAAAATCAAAGATTTTGCCACCTCCCTCGTCAGAGGGAGGCAATATAATCGCAACGCAGTTCCGCCACTCTGCACTCTGCACTTTGCACTCTGCGTTCATCCCTACAACCCCCAATTTATCTAATCGAATTTGTATTTTTATATGGTATTTATTTACATAATATGTTATACTATCTATAACTATGATTTTGGAGTTGCGTTATGAAAATTTTGGCAATTGATGGTAACAGTATTTTGAACAGAGCCTTTTATGGTATTCGTGCTCTGTCAACCAAAGACGGCAGATTTACCAATGGTATTTATGGCTTTATGACTATTTTAATGAAGCTTCGTGATGAGGTTAATCCCGATGGTGTAGCCATTGCATTTGACCTCAAAGCGCCAACATTCCGTCACAAGATGTATGATGGATATAAAGCTAATCGTCACGGAATGCCACCTGAACTTGCTCAACAATTACCCGTGCTCAAAGAACTTTTAACAACTTTGGGTTATAAAATCGTAACTCTTGAGGGTTATGAAGCAGATGATATTCTCGGTACAGTTGCGGGCATGTGCAAAGACGGTGACGAATGCTTTATCGCAACAGGAGATAGAGACTCATTCCAACTTATCCGTGATAATGTTACTGTTTTGTTGCCACACACAAAAATGGGCAAAACAACAACTGAAAAATACACTCCACAGCGCCTTATGGAAGAATATGGTGTTGAGCCACTTCAAATGATTGATATTAAAGCACTTCAAGGGGATACATCTGACTGTATTCCAGGTGTTGCGGGTGTTGGCCAGAAAACAGCAGGGGATTTGATTCAAAAATTCGGCTCAATCCAAAATATTTATGATAATATCGATACTCTCGAAATTAAAGAAAATCTTAAAAATAAGCTTGTTGCAGATAAAGAAAAAGCGTTTTTAAGCTATACTCTCGGCAAAATCATTGACGATGCACCAATTGGTTGTGCTCTTTCTGATTTTGTGCCATCTTCTGCTGACGAAGAAAAAGCGAGAGCAATGCTTGCTGACCTTGAAATGTTTAAAATTATCGAAAAACTTGAGTTTTCAGCACCAACTACTGTTGAGAAAAAAGACGAAAAAGTTAAAGAATTAGGCTTTTCTGCTGACTTTTCAACTGCTGACCTTTTGAATAAAATCAAAACAGAAAAAGAAGCCTATTTCACAGTTGATTATAAAGATTTAGATAATCCACAAATCTGTTTCTTATGTGATAACACAGTTTATCACCTTGAGCCAATGCATTTGGGCTATTTTGATTTTGTGAAGGCTATTTTAGAAGACGAAGAAATAAAAAAATATACCGATAATTCAAAGCTTTTATACAGATTTGCATTCCTTAATAATATTGAAATCAAGGGTATGGCACTTGATACATCTCTCGCGGGGTATATTCTCAATCCATCTGCAAATGGATATAGCCCATTGCGACTTTGCGAAGAATATAAAGCGCCGATTCCAAAGGTGCAAAGTGATTTGAGTTTGGCGCAAGATTGCGCAGTAATGAAATCTGTTTCATTAAGACTTAAAACACAGATTGAAAGCAATAATCAAGAATATTTGCTCTATAATGTTGAAATGCCCCTTGCAGAAGTTTTGGCATCTATGGAACATTTGGGCTTTATGGTTGACCGTAAGGGCATTGCAGAATTTACACAGAAAATCAGCGGTGAGCTTAAAACAATTCAACAAGAAATCTATGATTTGGCAGGTGAAGAGTTCAATATCAATTCACCAAAACAACTGGGTGTAATTCTCTTTGAAAAGATGGGACTCCCTGCAAAGAAAAAGACTAAGAGTGGCTATTCAACAAATGCAGATGTGCTTGAAAGTCTGCAGAATGAAAACCCAATAATTGAGAAAATTTTATGGTTTAGAACTCTCTCAAAACTTTATTCAACTTATTGTGAAGGTCTTTTAAAAGTTATCGGTGAAGACGGAAGAATTCATTCATCATTTATTCAAACAGAAACCCGAACAGGACGAATTTCATCAACTGAACCAAACTTGCAGAATATTCCTGTTCGTAAAGAAATCGGCAGAGAGATGAGAAAATTCTTTGTTGCAAAAGAAGGCTCACTTTTAGCAGATGCTGACTATTCACAGATTGAACTTCGTGTTCTCGCACATATCGCAGACGACGAAGAAATGCTCAAAGCTTTCAACAATGAAGTCGATATTCATACAGTTACAGCGTCACAAGTTTTCAATATGCCAATAGAGATGGTAACACCTTTAATGCGTAGCCGTGCAAAAGCGGTTAATTTTGGTATTGTTTATGGTATCGGCGCATTTTCACTTGCAAAGGATATTGGAGTAACACGAAAAGAAGCGGACGAATATATCAAAGGCTATCTTCGACTTTATGCGGGCGTTGATAAATATATGGAAACCGTTGTTGCAGACGCAAAAGAAAAAGGCTATGTTTCAACTCTTTGGGAGAGAAGAAGATATCTTCCTGAACTTTCTTCCTCAAACGGAATGCTTCGTGCATTTGGTGAAAGAGTAGCAAGGAATATGCCTATTCAGGGCACTGCGGCTGATATTATCAAAATCGCAATGGTTAAGGTTTATAACCGACTTAAATCCGAGAATATGCAAGCAAAACTCATTTTGCAAGTCCACGACGAATTGATTGTTGAAGCGCCTGAAAATGAAATTGACAAGGCAGCAAAAATTCTTTCAGAAGAAATGGAAAACGCGTGTCAGATGAAAGTGCGTTTAAGAGCAGATGTGAACACTGGCAAAACATGGTATCAAGCCAAGGGATAATTTTGTAGGGGCGATTCGCGAATCGCCCGCAACAAAGCATCAAAAACTAATGGAGGACTTAAAATGAATATGCTTAATGTATTAAAAAAGGACGTTGCTGGTAAAAACAAGTTGGAAGATTTAGTGTCTGCGTTTGAAGATATGTGTAAAATCCCTCTTGAAAATATAGACATAGATGATGACGGTATTTTGTTTGAAACAGGTACATTTAGTTTTACAGGTGAGCCATTATTTTATTTCTCATTGGTAAGACAGTTTCCAAATGACGATGATGAATACTATCAAATACATCTTGACATTTTATACACCCCAAGTGAATTAACTAAAAATTACAGTCAAAGTGAATGGTGCTTTGGCGGTGAAAATGATATTTTTGGTTATATAAGAAATTCAAAAGAATACTTATCACTGAAAGATGTAGAAATTAAGAAAATAAATGTGTTTATGGATGAAACATAATCTATGAAAAAAGTATTATTTATATGCAGTGGTAACACCTGCAGAAGTCCCTTGGCAGAAGGACTTTTCAAAAAATATCTTGCTGACAATAAAATAGATGATATTGAAGTGTCAAGTGCAGGGGTTTCTGTATTCCCCGGTGACGAAATCAGCGTGAATTCGGCTCTTGTGGCAATGAATAGGGGAGTTAATATCTCTCTTCATCGTGCACGAAAACTCAACCCACAACACATTGTTGAAACTGACTTGTTTGTGTGTATGACCGAGAGCCATAGTACTGTAATTTCAAAATATTGTGATTCTTCAAAGATTATAACCTTGAATGTACCCGACCCCTATGGTCGAAGCATTGAAAAATATGAAGAATGTGCAAAACAGATTGAAAGAACATTCCCACAAATCCTTGAAAAAATTAATGAGATTGCAACAATCTGTCAAATGGAAGAAAAGCATATCCCATTTATTGCAGACCTTGAAAAAGAGTGCTTTGCAGAGCCTTGGAGTGAAGACTCATTGAAAGATGAACTCACCAATGAAACCGCAAGGTTTTATGTAATTGAAAATCAAGGCAAAGTTCAAGGTTATATCGGTGCTAACAATATTTGTGGTGAAGTTTATATAACAAATGTAGCCGTGAATACGGTCGCTCGTGGTAAAGGTTATGGCAAAAGATTAGTGAATCACTTGGTTATGCAAAGTCAGTTTGAAGATGCACTTTTTGTAACTCTTGAAGTCAGAAAATCCAATGAAAATGCTATCGCACTCTATGAAAAATGTGGATTTAAGAAAATTGGTGAGCGTAAAAACTTTTATTCAAAGCCCACCGAAGATGCATTAATTTATACTTTATACTTAAAGGACATATAATTATGAAAATTTTAGCAATTGAAAGTTCATGTGACGAAACTGCTGCAGCCGTTGTTGAAGACGGCAGAGTTGTATTGTCAAATGTGGTATCAACTCAGATTGAAAAACATAAAATATTTGGTGGCGTTGTGCCAGAAATCGCATCAAGATTACATACAGAGAATATCTCTTGGGTTGTCCAGAAAGCACTTACAGATGCAAATTGTACACTCCAAGATATTGATGCTATCGGCGTAACCTATGCACCGGGTCTCATTGGTGCATTGCTTATTGGTGTGAATTACGCAAAGGGATTAGCCATTGCAAGTGGCAAACCATTAGTGCCCGTGCACCATCTTCGTTCACATATTGCGGCAAATTATATCACTCATAAAGAACTCAAACCACCATTTATGTGCCTTGTGGTATCGGGTGGTAACACATTGCTTTGCAAAGTTAATGACTACACAGATTTTGAGGTTATCGGTCGCACTCGTGATGACGCGGCAGGCGAGGCTATGGATAAAGCTGCGAGAACTCTCGGTTTACCATATCCCGGTGGCGTAAACTTGGATAAAATTTCAAAAGATGGAGATAATACAAAATATCAGTTCCCTAAGCCAAGGGTTGATGGTAGTCCGTTGGATTTTAGTTTTTCGGGACTTAAAACATCTGTAATTAACCTTGTTCATAATGCAGAGCAAAAGGGTGAAACTGTGAACCCTGCTGATGTGGGCGCATCATTTATAAATGCCGTTGCGAATTGCCTTTGCGAAAACACAGAAAAAGCAATGGAAATTACAAATGCCAAAACTCTTGTATTAGCAGGTGGCGTTTCTGCAAACTCTGTGCTTCGCTCTCGAATGGAAACTCTTGCAAATAAAAAAGGTTGGACACTCTATTTGCCAGATTTGTCACTCTGTGGTGATAATGCTGCAATGGTTGGTGCACAAGGCTATTATGAGTTTTTGAAAGGTCAAAGAGCCACTATGGCACTTAACGGAAAAGCAACTGCAGATATTTCAGCGGACTATGAAGAATAAAAACTGTATAAATATATAAAAACTATATATTAAATTGACAATTTATTAACATTTTACCTATTGAACAATTTGGTAATTTAAGGTATAATAAATATACCAAAATTAAATTGGGTAGTTTGGTATTTTTTTCGAAAAGAAATTATAATAAAGGAGTAAGGAATTATGGCACTTACAAAGAACAAGACAATCCTTGAATGGATTGACAAACAAGTTGAGCTCGTTAAACCTGACAATATTGTTTGGATTGACGGTAGCGAAGAACAAATCGAAGCTCTTCGTGCAGAAGCTTGTGCAACTGGTGAAATGGTGAAACTTAATCAGGACCTTCTTCCTGATTGCTACTACCACAAAACAGCAGTTAACGACGTTGCTCGTGTTGAAGACAGAACTCTCATCTGCTCAAAGAAAGAAGAAGATGCAGGTCCAACAAACCATTGGATGGACCCTGAAAAAGCATACGCTATGCTTTATGATATTGCAAAAGACAGCTACAAGGGCAGAACAATGTATGTTATCCCTTATTCAATGGGCCCTGTTGGTTCACCTCTTGCAAAAGTAGGTATCGAGCTTACAGACTCAATTTATGTTGTTCTTAATATGGTAATTATGACTCGTGTTGGCAAAGCAGTTATGGACGCTTTCGGTGACGAGAGCAACGACTGGGTTCGTGGTCTTCATTGTAAGTGCGACATCGACGCAGAAAAGAGATGGATTTGCCAGTTCCCAGAAGATAACACAATCATTTCAGTAAACTCTGGTTACGGCGGAAACGTTCTTCTCGGTAAAAAATGCTTTGCTCTTCGTATTGCTT
>CALBNX010000070.1 GCA_937896885.1 uncultured Clostridia bacterium | reverse complement strand
AGAGGTCAGCGCCATAATAAGGGGATTGAATTTAGTAAGCCAGGAAATCAGAATGGCGGTAAAGCCTCTACCCGCAACGATATTTTCCGTGATGGTACATGAACCATTCGCAACAAGGAACATACCGACGAAGCCGCAGATAGCGCCCGATATAAGCATCGTGCGGATGATCACCTTCTTTACGTTGATACCGATATAATTCGCGGTATTCTCGGATTCGCCGACGACCGATATCTCGTAGCCCTGCTTAGTGTACTGCTGATAAACGAATACACCGACCGTAAGCAAGAGAACAAGAAGAATAACGAGCAGATTCTCATGCCCCAGAATCGGAAGGTGTCCCTGATCCAGACTTCCGAGAACGCTCGAGCCGCTGGGAGTCCAGACGAGAAGGAAATACGCGACAAGACCCGTCGCGACGTAATTCATCATAAGAGTGAAGAGCGTCTCGTTAGTTCCCCAGATCGCCTTGAATACGGCAGGGATACCGCCCCAGATAGCTCCAACGACGAGCGCCGCCACAAGCATAAGCGCGATCAAGAGCCACTCGGGAAGACCTTTTCCGTAAATGATAACCGCAACGGCGGCAAGCGCGCCTATCAGAGTCTGTCCCTCTGCTCCGATATTCCAGAAGCGCATCTTGAAGGCGGGAGTTATAGCGAGAGCAATGCAAAGAAGCACCGCGGCATCCTTAGCAAACGCCCAGACTCTCGCGCTCGTTCCGAAGGCGCCGTCAAACATCGTCGCAATAAATTTGAACGGGTTTGCGTCGATCATAAATATTCCGAGAACAGAGCAAAGAAGAAGTGCCGCCACGACCGCGATCACGCGGAAGAGCATAGCCTTCCAAAGAGGTATCTCGCTTCTTTTGATCACGTGAAACGGGAGCTCAAATTTTTTCTTTCCAAGCTTCATTTTCATACCTCCTTTTTATCTTCATCAAAATCGGTCTTTGTCATAAGAAGACCGATTTCTTCCTTTGTTGTTGTTCTTGCATCAACAATACCCGAAACCTTGCCACCACTTAAAACTAAAATTCTATCACTAAGTGCCATCAAGACATCTAAATCCTCACCAACAAAAATTACGGAAACACCTTTTTGTTTCTGTTCGTTAAGAAGATTATATATAGTGTATGATGAGTTAATATCAAGACCACGAACAGGGTAGGCAGTCATCAAAAGCGCGGGAGAAGAAGCGATTTCACGACCAACCAGCACTTTTTGAACATTACCGCCAGATAACTTTCTTACAGCAGTATGTGAATCAGGTGTATTTACTTTTAAGTCGTTAATAATTCTGTCAGCAAGCGTTTGTGGTCGTTTTCTATCAAGAAAAACTGATTTACCTTTACGATAACTACGAAGCATCATATTATCAACAATATCCATATTGCCAACAAGACCCATTCCAAGTCTGTCCTCTGGAACAAATGAAAGGCGAATACCAAGCTCACGGATTTCTCTTGTAGATTTATCTTTCAGGTCGATGACTTCATCTTCTTTGAAAATAATTTTTTCATTATTTACAAGCTCTCTAATTTCTTTTTTAGATAACTTTGCAAAGTCGATGTCATTTCCTTTTTCATCCATAAATGCGTTTTCACGTGCAAGTTCCATAACACGTTTATATGTTTTGTGGAAAAACGAAACAGGCTTGTCTTTTTTTGGATGATAATAAGTCAATGTGCCACTTTCATATTTATTAAGTCCGGCTATCGCTTCAAGTAATTCCTTTTGACCGCTACCTGCAATACCTGCAATACCAAGAATTTCACCGCTGAAAGCCTCGAAAGAAACATTATCAACCACATTATAACCATCAGGATTTTTTACCGTTAAACCTGAAACTGAAAGTCTTAATTTGCTATCAACAGGTTCAGTACGGTTAATGTTTAGGTCAATTTTTTCGCCAACCATCATTTCAGTAAGTTCTTTTTCAGATGTTTCTGAAGTATTTACCGTAGCAATATGGTCACCCTTGCGCAAAACAGTAACTCTATCAGAGATTTCCATAACTTCATTTAACTTATGTGTAATGATGATTATTGATTTACCATCATCTCTCATTGCACTTAAAACCTTGAATAAACTTCTTATTTCTTGTGGAGTTAAAACTGCTGTAGGCTCATCTAATATAAGGATATCAGCACCTCTGTATAAAACTTTTAAAATTTCAACAGTTTGCTTTTCTGAAACAGACATTTCATAGATTTTTTTGTCAAGATTTATATTGAATCCGTATTTTTTTGCCATTTCTTTAATACGGTTATTTACTTCTTTAAGATTAAATTTTTCACCTTCGACACCCAACGCAACATTTTGTGCCGCACTAAAAATATCAATTAACTTAAAGTGCTGGTGAATCATACCGATTTTGTGGTCAAAGGCATCACGAGGGGAGCGAATTATAACTTCTTCGCCATTAATAAGAATTTTACCGGAATCAGGATAATAAATTCCTGCAACCATATTCATAAGGGTTGTTTTACCGCAACCATTTTCACCGAGAATTGAAAGAATTTCACCTTTATATACATCTAAGCTGACATTATTGTTAGCAATAACTTTAGTCCCGAACTTTTTAGTAATATTTTTTAATTGTAGAACAACAGTTTTATTCATAAGAAACTCCTTAAATAATAAAGGATTTTTATTTTGCCAATCATTCAAGAAAGGCGAAGTTGTTGTGCTTCGCCTTTCTCGTTAATTAAATAAGAATAACATTAAAATAAATTATTCAGTAATAGCTGTAATACCATCAATAATAATATTGAAGTAAGGAGCTGAACGCTTTGCACTTTCATTTACAAAAGTAATGTCGCCAGCTTTTTCAACAACTTCTGTTTCAGGAACAAAGTCACCTGCGTCGTCAACGTCAGCAACAAATGATGTTAATGGTTTGCCATCAACTGTGAATGTTGAGCAGTCAAATACTTTAATTGTTCCATCTTTAAGGCCTGCTTTAACAGCATCAAGTTTTTCCTGTGTACCCTTTGCAGCAGCAGTTCCAAGAGCTGTAATTTCTACAGAACCTGTTGCGATTGTGCCTGTCCAGTCAGTGTCAATTGCCTTGTCGTTTTGAACGCAATCAATAATGTACTCAAAATATGGAGTCCAGTTGATTCTTGAAGCAATAATGAATGTGTTTGGACATTTTTCAACAGTTGAACCGTTGTAAGATACGTTAGGAATATTTCTTTCTTCACAAGCTGTTGGAGCGCCCCAAGAGTCAGCGTGCTGTGAAATCAATTTACAACCATTGTCGATGAGTGCAAGAGCTGTTGTCTTTTCAGCTGCTTCATCATACCATGAGTTTGTATAGCGAACTTCCATTTTAACATTTTCTACAATTGATTTAACACCAAGGTAGAATGATGTGTAACCTGAAATAACTTCAGCATATGGGAAAGCACCAACATAACCGATTTTTGCATTTTCGTCAGAAACTTTACCTTCAGCGTCACCATAAAGTTCAACAAGCTTCATGCCTGCTGCAACACCAGCAAGGTATCTGCCTTCATAGATTGAAGCAAATGCATTGTGGAAGTTAGCAAGTTTTTCTGTATGAGCTCTTGTACCTGTTGCGTGGCAGAACTCAACTTCTGGGAATTCTTTAGCTGCCTGAATCATGTAAGGTTCATGACCGAATGAGTCAGCAAAGATAAGGTCGTATGTTTCTGCTAAGTCAGCTGCCTGGTCATAGCATGCAGTTCCTTCAGCAATGTCAGTAACAATTGTGTAATCATCAGCTGTGAGACCTTTGTTTGCACAAGCTTGTTTGAAAGCATCGATGAAGTTCTTGTCATAAGTTGATGAATCACCGTGTAAGCAGATAAGAGCTGCTTTTACTGCCTTTACATCAGGTTCATCTTGTTTGTTATCGCCACAAGCAGCAAAGCATGTAACGACAAGTGCAATAGCCATAACTACTGCAAGAACTTTTTTGAGATTTTTCATAATTCTTTTTTCTCTCCTTTTTGTTTATGTAATATTTTTTACAGCTTAGTGCTGTTATTACCTTGTACTAAATGTGATTTTACCTGTTTTATCATCCATAGCATCAATAATTGCCATTGATTCAACTTTGATTCCCTGCGCTCTTAATTTGTCGCCACCACCTTGGTAGCCCTTTTCGATGGCAATACCACAACCTGCAAGGCGAGCTCCTGATTGTTTGACAATATCAATAAGACCGAGTAAAGCATTACCCTTAGCAAGAAAATCATCAACAATTAAAACATTGTCATTTTCATTTAAAAACGATTTTGAAACAATTATATCATAAGTACATTGGTGAGTAAAAGATTCGACCTGACTTGTATAAACATCACCTTGGATGTTGATTGTCTTTGTCTTTTTTGCAAAAACAAGGGGACAGCCAAATTGCTGAGCAACCATACATCCAACACCAATTCCGGAAGCTTCAATAGTAAGTACCTTGGTAATTTTTTCTTCTGAAAAAAGCTTTTTTAACTCAACGCCCATCTGTGAAAGGAGTTCAACATCAATTTGATGATTAAGAAAACTGTCAACTTTCAAAACATTTCCTGCGAAAACCTTACCATCTTTTATAATTCTTTCTTCCAAAATTTTCATATTTTTACCCTCGTCGTCAATATATAAGTAATTATACTTCAAAACACAAAAAAAAACAATATTTTTTATCTGTCTTTTCGTGGAATTTTTTATGGATATTTTGGTAAAAATATATAAAAAAGTTAATGTTTGTTTTCATATGGACAGGCATTAAACAGGAGGTAAAATATGAAAAAAATATTATCAGTTTTAATTGTTATTTGCATTTTTTCAACTTTTCTTACTGCATGTAAAAGCAATGTTGATGATTCACCACAAGGACAAGGGGGTGAAAATGCTGCAGTTGTCAGATTTTTGAATTTCAAACCTGAAGTAGCATCAGTATATGATGAAATTGCACAAGCATATAAAAATGAAACAGGAAAAACTATTTTGGTTGAAACAGCTGCAAGTGGAAACTATGAGCAGACACTATCCGCAAAAATGGGTACAAACGAAGCACCGACATTATTTCAAATAAACGGCCCTAAAGGATATATAAACTGGAAAGATTACTGTGCTGATTTGTCAGAAACCGAACTATACAAGCATCTGACTGACAAATCACTTGCTGTTACTGTTGGTGGTGGAGTTTATGGTATTCCTTATGTAGTTGAAGGTTATGGAATTATCTATAACAAAGAAATTACCGACAAATATTTTGCGTTAAGTGACAAAGCAACTCAATATAAATCAATGAATGAAATTAAAAATTTTGATGCATTGAAAGTAGTCGTTGAAGATATGCAAAAAAATGCATCAAAATTAGGTATTAAGGGTGTATTTGCGTCAACATCATTGAAGACAGGTGAGGATTGGCGATGGCAAACGCACCTAGCAAACATTCCTTTATATTATGAGTTCACAAAAAATGAAATTGACTTGTCAAGTGATGCGACAAAAACAGTGAATTTTGAATTTTCTGATAATTTTAAGAATATTTTTGATTTATATATCAATAATTCTGTTAGTGACAGAAAAGTTTTAGGCTCAAAAATTGTTGATGAATCTATGGCGGAGTTTGCGCTCGGACAGTGTGCTATGGTACAGAATGGTAACTGGGCGTGGTCACAAATCAGTCAGGTTAGTGGTAATAAAGTAAAAGCAGAAAACATTAAATATCTACCAATCTATATGGGCATACAAGGCGAAGAGAATCAAGGGCTTTGTATTGGTACAGAAAACTTTTTTGCAATTAACGCAAAAGCTTCTAAAGAAGAACAAAAAGCAACAGAAGATTTTATCTATTGGTTGTTCTCAAGCAAAACTGGTAAAGATTTTGTAGTCAACAAGTTAAATATTATTGCTCCATTTGACACTTTCAATGAAGATGAAAAACCAAGTGACCCATTAGCAAAAGAAGTAATAAACTGGATGAATAAAGCAGAAGTTAATACAATTCCGTGGAATTTTACAGTTTTTCCAAGTCAGACATTTAAAAGTGATTTTGGAGCAGGACTTCTTCAGTATGCTCAAGGTACAAAGGAATGGAACGATGTTAAAAAACTCTTTGTAGAACGATGGAAAAGTGAAAGTCAGTAATTAAAATTTAAAATCGCCCCGCTGAAAATGCAGGGCGATTCTTTCGCAAGGATTGATTATAATGGAAAAAAGTATAAGAAAATATTTCCCAATTTTTTTGTTTCCAACTTTGATTTCATTCATATTAGTATTTCTAGTTCCCTTTATCCTGGGCGTTTATTTGTCGTTTACAAAATTTACGACTGTTGAGAATGCCACTTGGGTTGGAATTGATAACTATATTAAAGCATTTACCCAAGATACTGATTTTTTAAACGCCTTGTGGTTCACTATAAAGTTTACGATTGTATCAGTAATAACAATAAATGTTTTAGCGTTTTGTTTGGCACTTGTTTTGACCAAAGCAATAAAAGGGACATCTTTCTTTAGAACAGTGTTTTTTATGCCGAACTTAATAGGTGGTATTGTATTAGGATATATCTGGAATCTATTGATTAATTCTGTTTTGGGAATATTTGGATACGACATTACTTATGATGCCAAATTTGGTTTTTGGGGATTAGTTTTCTTGATGAATTGGCAACTAATTGGATATATGATGGTTATATATATAGCCGGAATTCAGAATATACCAAAAGAACTTAATGAAGCGGCAAGAATTGATGGTGCATCATCGTTTAATATATTAAGAAATGTAACAATTCCAATGGTTATGCCATCTGTTACAATATGCTTGTTTTTAACACTTACAAACTCATTTAAACTTTTTGACCAAAATTTAGCATTAACCGGTGGTGCTCCAGCAAGAGAAACTTCTATGCTGGCTCTTGATATTTTCAATACATTTTATGGAAGAATTGGTTGGCAAGGCGTTGGACAAGCTAAAGCGGTTGTCTTCTTTTTAATAGTTGCAATTATTGCATTTGTTCAGTTGAAAATTACAGCAAGAAAAGAGGTTGAACAATGATAAAAAACAATAAATCAAATACATTGGCATTTTCGATTTTATTACTGTTATCACTTGTTTTTCTTTTCCCAATATATCTTGTTGTGATGAACTCGTTTAAATCGAGGTTTAACATTATCAGTGAACCTTTTGTATTTCCCAATAGTGAAACATTTGTAGGTTTGGAAAACTATATTTCTGGAATACAGACATCAGGAATATTAGAAGCATTTTTTAGAACACTTTTTATTACTGTTGGTTCAGTTTTAGCGATTGTAATTTTCACATCAATGACTGCTTGGTATATAACAAGAGTAAAAAACAAATATACAAAAGGAATATATTATTTATTCTTGTTCAGTATGATTGTACCGTTTCAGATGGTTATGTTTACAATGACAGTTGTCTGTATAAAACTGGGGCTTAACAATATTTTTGGAATAATACCTGTGTATCTTGGATTTGGTTCTGGTTTATCAGTGTTTATGTTCAGCGGATTTATTAAAGGCTTACCACGTGAAATTGAAGAAGCAGCAATGATTGATGGGTGTAGCCCTATAAAAACATTTTTTATGGTTGTTTTTCCAATTTTAAAACCAACAGCAATAACTGTTGCTATTTTGAATGCTATGTGGATATGGAACGACTTTTTGCTTCCATATTTGCTTCTGGGTACAAAAAACAAAACATTATCGGTTGCAATTCAGATAACTATGCAGGGAGCATACGGTTCAATAAACTGGGGTGGGTTTATGGCGATGCTTGTGCTTGCGATAATTCCAATTATTATATTCTATCTGTTCTGTCAAAAATATATTATCAAAGGTGTCATTGACGGAGCGGTTAAAGGTTAGGTAGAAATATGGCTTCTATATCACTTAAAAATATTAAAAAGACTTATGAAGATGGTGTAACAGTAATTGAAGATTTGAATCTTGAAATTCACGATAAAGAATTTGTCATATTAGTTGGACCATCTGGTTGTGGTAAATCAACAACACTTCGTATGATTGCAGGGCTTGAAGAAATATCAGAAGGTGAACTTTATATTGGCAGCAAACTTGTTAACAATGTTTCACCTAAAGACCGTGACATTGCAATGGTGTTTCAAAGTTATGCCTTATATCCGCATATGAGCGTATATAAAAATATGGCTTTTGGGTTAAAAAACAGAAAAGTACCTAAAGATGAAATCGATAAAAAAGTTCGTGCAGCAGCAAAAACTCTTGAAATAGAACAATACCTTAATAGAAAACCAAGAGCGTTGTCAGGCGGACAAAGACAAAGAGTGGCGCTTGGCAGAGCGATGGTCAGAGACCCAGCGGTGTTCTTATTAGATGAACCATTATCAAATCTTGATGCAAAATTGAGAACCGAAATGCGAAGTAGAATTACAATGCTTCATAAAGAACTGCAAACAACATTTGTTTATGTTACTCACGACCAGACTGAAGCTATGACAATGGGTGACCGCATTGTTGTTATGAAAGATGGCGCAATAATGCAGAATGATACACCACAGATGCTTTATAATCATCCGCAGAATATGTTCGTAGCAGGCTTTATAGGTTCGCCACAAATGAATTTTATTAATTGCAAAATAATAAGGAAAACAGATGGCTTTTATGCTCAATTCGTTAACTATGAGTTAAGACTTCCAAAACGAATGGATGAAGCATTATCACTATATATAGAAAAAGAAGTTGTTTTAGGAATAAGACCAGAAGATATTCATACAGAAAAATTTTATTTTAAAAAAGATGAAAGCAATGTTGTTGAGCTATATGTTGATATTGCTGAAATGACAGGTTCAGATTATTATTTATATGGTTCAATAGGTGATGAAAAGATAATTGCAAATGTTTCTGCAAATTCTCAAGTGAAAAGTGACACAAGTTGCCAGCTTGCCATTGATACTGAAAAAATTCATATATTTGATAAAATCAGCGAAAAGCTTATATGTGATTGACTTTTTCAAAGAAAAATAATATATTTTAATATAGTTTATTTTTTAGGTAAGTGATTTTATGAGAACAAGCGGTGTTTTAATGCATATTTCGTCTTTGCCTGGTGATACAGGCATAGGCACATTGGGCGTTGAAGCGTACAAATTTGTAGATTTTTTGAGAAATAGTGGTCAAACCTATTGGCAGGTTTTACCTTTGTGTCCTACAAGCTATGGTGACTCACCATATCAATCTTTTTCTACTTTTGCAGGCAATCCATATTTCATTGATTTTGATTTGCTTCGTGAAGAGGGATTGCTTAAAAAAAGCGATTATTCAAAAATCAACTGGGGTGATAGCCCTGAAAAAGTTGACTTCGCAAGAATATATAAAAATAGATTTAAAGTGCTTAAAAAAGCTTATGATAATTTTGATTTGTCAAATAAAGATTTTGTTAAGTTTTGTAAAGCCAATAAGTATTGGCTTGATGATTTTGCTTTGTATATGGCGCTTAAAAACTCATTTGAAGGCAAGCCTTGGAATGAATGGGATATTAGTTTAAAAACTAGAAACTCAAAAGCTATTGAACAAGCATTTGCCGAAAATAAATATGAAATCAGCTTTCAAAAATTTATTCAGTATTTATTCTTTAAACAATGGTCAAACCTAAAAAAATATGCTAATGAAAATGGTGTTTTCATTATTGGTGATATTCCAATCTATGTTGCTGGAGATAGTGCAGATGTATGGGCAAATCCGAAGCAGTTTTTACTTGATGAAGACTGCAATCCAATAGAAGTTGCTGGTTGTCCTCCTGATGCTTTTACTGCTGACGGTCAACTTTGGGGAAATCCGCTTTATGATTGGGAATATATGTCAAATGATAATTACTCTTGGTGGAAACAAAGAATAAAACATCAATATTCATTGTGTGATGTTATTCGTATTGACCATTTCAGAGGCTTTGAGTCCTATTATTGTATTCCTGCGAGTGCAAAGACTGCAAAAATAGGTGAGTGGCGAAAAGGTCCGGGTATTGATTTCTTCTACGAAATTGAAAAAGACCTTGGCAAAATGAATATTATTGCTGAAGACTTGGGCTTTTTGACTCCCGCAGTAAAAAAGATGCTCAAGCAAAGCAAATATCCTGGTATGAAAGTACTTCAGTTTGCTTTTGACACAGACGAAGAAAATGACTATCTGCTTCATAACTTTTCAAAAAATTCTGTTGCATATGTTGGTACACATGATAACGATACAATTATGGGATACATGACCAAAACTGCAACCAGAAAAACACGAAAACGCGCAAAAGAATATCTTCGATTAACTCGTAAAGAGGGTTATAATTGGGGAATGATGAAAGCTATTTGGTCAAGTAACTCAGATACTGCAATCGTTACAATGCAAGACCTTTTAGGATTAGGGAATGAAGCGAGAATGAACTATCCGTCAACTGTCCAAGATAATTGGCAATGGCGAGCAAAATCTGATTATTTAAGTGATGAATTGGCAGATAAAATTAAGTATTACACTAAACTTTATCAACGTTTGCCAAAGGTGAAAAGAGGAAAAAATAATGTCAAAAATAGTAAATGATGCAATATCACTTGCTAAAAATAAATATCTTAAATCATTGAATGAATTAACACCCAAGGAACTGCACGATGTAATCTCAACTGCAGTTATGGGTGAGATTGCAGACGATTGGATGAATAGCAGAAACAAGAGAATAAAAGAGAGAAGTGCATTTTATTTTTCTGCCGAATTTCTTGTTGGTCGTGCAATTTATAATAACCTTGTTTCAAAAGGTGTTTATGACGAAGTTGAAAAGGATTTAAACGAACACTGTGTATCACTAAAAGCGCTTGAAGATATTGAAGATGCAGCCCTCGGTAATGGTGGCTTAGGTCGTCTTGCTGCTTGTTTTTTAGAGAGTGCTGCAACTCATAACATTGCTCTTGATGGCTATGGAATTCGTTATAAATATGGACTTTTCAAGCAAGATATTCAAGATGGCTTTCAGGTGGAATATGCTGATGACTGGACTCGTTGGGGTGACCCTTGGTCAATTCGTAATGAGAACGATTCAGTAGAAGTTCAGTTTAAAGATATGACAGTTAAAGCTGTACCTTATGATATGCCAGTTATCGGTTATGGTACTGATAATGTTGGTACTTTAAGATTGTGGCAAGCAGAGTCACTTGTTCCTTTTGATTTTGACTTATTTAATCAACAGAAATATGATAAATCAGTTAATCTTAAAAACCGTGCTGAAGATATTTCTCGTGTGCTTTATCCAAATGATGATACCTATGAGGGCAAGAAATTAAGACTTAAACAACAGTATTTCTTCTCAAGTGCATCTTTGCAAGATATTATTAGAAAGTATAAGAGTATTCACGGTGCTGATTTTAGAAAATTTGCTGATTATATAACAATTCAGCTTAATGATACTCATCCTGTAATTTCAATTCCTGAATTTATTCGTATTTTGACTGAAAATGAAAATGTAAAATTTGATGACGCAGTTGAAATCACAAAAAATGTGTTTAATTACACAAACCATACTATAATGCAAGAAGCACTTGAAAAATGGGACGTAAAGATAATTAAAGATACTATTCCACATGTGCTTGATATTATCAAAAAGCTCGATAAGATGCTCAAAAAAGAGCTTAAAAAGGCTAAAGTAGATAAAGAAACTGCTGAGAAAATGCAAATAATTCAGGACAAGCGTGTTCGTATGGCTTACCTTGCAATTTTCTGTTCAAAATATGTGAATGGTGTTGCAAGAATTCACACCGATATTCTTAAAACAGATGTTTTAAAAGATTGGTATGAGTTGTATCCTGAAAAGTTCCAAAACAAGACTAATGGTATTACTCAAAGAAGATGGTTATTGCTTTGCAATCGCGAACTATCATCACTTGTTACTGAACTTTTAGGTAGTGAAGAATGGGTTACAAACCTTGATAAACTTAAAGAACTTGAAAAGTATGCTGATGACGAGAGTGTACTCAATCGTTTTATTTCCATAAAAGAAGCGAAAAAACAACAACTTGCAGACTTTATCAAGCAACACGATGGTATAGAAGTTGACGCAAACAGTATTTTTGATATTCAGATTAAGCGACTTCATGAGTATAAGCGTCAATTCCTTAATGCACTTGCAATTCTTGAACTTTACTTTGAAATTAAAGAGGGTACGCTTAAAGATTTTATGCCTACAACCTTTATTTTTGGTGCAAAATCAGCTCCTGGATATGCTCGTGCAAAGGGAATTATAAAACTTATTAACGAAATTGCGAAACTCATTGAAAAAGACAAAGTAGTATCAAAATATATTAAAGTTGTATTCGTAAAAAATTATAATGTTTCTTATGCCGAAAAACTTGTTGCTGCAGCCGAAGTCAGTGAACAGATTTCAACAGCGGGTACAGAGGCAAGCGGTACAGGTAATATGAAACTTATGCTCAATGGTGCAGTAACTCTCGGCACTTATGACGGTGCAAATATTGAAATCGTTGAAGAAGCAGGGGAAGAGAATAACTATATTTTCGGTGCACGTGTTGAGGACATTGAAGAAATAAAAGACACTTATTCATCAAAAGAACTTTATGAAGCAGATGAAAAAATTAAGCGTGTTCTTGATGCTCTCGTTGACGGCACTTTGAAAGACGGAAAAACAAAGATTTTCAAAGAACTTTATGAATCAATTCTTAAAGGTGCATCTTGGCACGAGCCAGACCACTACTATTTACTTCTTGATTTCAATGATTATGTTGAAACAAAGAAACGAGTTAATGCTGATTATAAAAACAAAAAAGAATTTTATAAAAAGTGTTGGCTTAATATGTGTAATGCAGGAAAATTCTCATCTGACAGAACAATCAAAGAGTATGCAAATGATATTTGGCATTTATAAAGCATTAAAGGACTCAATTGAGTCCTTTTTTCTTGCATAATTTCTAATTTCAATATATAATAAATTGATTTTGATTATAGGTGGTGTTTATATGGATTTTGATTGTGGTATAACAAAAGAAAATCATTGGTTCCGTTATCGTGCGGCAGCAATTATAGTTGAAGATAATTGCGTCTTGTTTGCAGGAAATGAAGTAGATGATTATTTTTATTCTATAGGTGGTGGAGTTCATATGAACGAATCATCTGAAGAGGCCGTAATAAGAGAAGTTTTTGAAGAAACAGGCGTTCATTATGAAGTTGACAGATTGGCAGTAATTCATGAAAACTTTTTCTATGGAAATGCATCACATCCTGACAGACTTTGCCACGAAGTAGCATTCTACTATTTGATGAAACCAAAAGGTTCAAAAGAACTACATAGTGACAGTTATACAAGTGGTGGCTATAAAGAAACAGTCCAATGGATTCCGATTGATGATTTAGATAAATATGTAGCATATCCTACTTTTATGAAAGAATACTTAAAAACTATGCCGAAAGAAATAGTGCATATTATATCGAATGAGAGAGAATAATTTTGGATAAGAAAATATTAGAACAATATTTAAACCAAAAACTTAATATCACAATTTTCGATGAACTTGATTCGACGAATAAATATTTGAAAAAAATCGGTTCAACCGGTGAAAAAGAAAATCAACTCGTTATTGCCTTAAGTCAGACAGGTGGCAGGGGCAGAATGGGTCGCTCTTTTTATTCCCCAAATGGTACAGGAATTTACTTTTCTTTACTTGTACATCCAAAATTTTCTGCCGAAAAATCACTTTTTTTGACAGTTATGGCTGCTGTTTCAGTTGCAGAAACAGTTATGAAATATAATAAAAATGATGTTAAAATCAAATGGGTAAACGACATTTATATTGATGGTAAAAAAGTGTGCGGAATACTTACTGAAGGTGCAATAAACTCCAATAAAATGCTTGATTATGTGGTAGTCGGTATAGGAATAAATTTAATCGCACCTGAAAACGGTTTTCCTGATGAAATAAAAGATACTGCAACTGCAGTTTTCCCGGGAAAAACGGAAGAATATATCAAAGAAAAAATCGTTGCAGATGTTGTAAACAAGTTTTTTGATATGTATAACGGAATTGATACTGATTTCATTAAAAGATATAAAGAGTATTCATATCTTACAGGAAAAGATATTAATATAATTTCAGGTGAAACTGTAAGACCTGCAACTGTAATTGATATTACTGATGATTGTCATTTACTTGTTAAAAATGAAAATGACAAAATTGAAGAAATTTCGTCAGGTGATGTTAGTGTGAGGATAAAATGAAAAGAAAAAATTTAATTGTAACATTAACATTATCAGCATTGTTCTGTACATTGATTTGCATAGGCTCATTTATACGAATTCCAATGCCTAATATGATGCCAATGACTTTGCAAACATTCTTTGTTTTGCTCACAGGACTTGTGTTGCCTTTTAAAGCATCTGCACTTGCAACTGTTACATATATGGCACTTGGACTGATTGGTTTACCTATCTTTTCAGGCGGTGGAGGATTAGGCTATGTTTTAATGCCTAATTTCGGCTTTGTAATCGGCTTTGTTATTTCGTCAGTAATAATGAGTGTTATAACAGAAAAACTAAAAAAACGCATTTTTTGGCAATATTTCGCCATATCTTTACTTGGTATTGCAATTATTTACATAATTGGCATTTTAGATTTTGCTTTAATAACAAACGTGTACAATAACAATGATTATTCTGCAATATGGTTTATTCAGACAGTTTTCTTGCCATTCTTACCAAAAGAAATAATCTGCATCATTTTAGCATCACTATCAGCAAACAAAATTAGACCATATATAATAAAAATCCCACATTAATTGTGGGATTTTTCCTTATCTTATTGTCTTATAAATCAACGGCATTGTATCAGGCTTTTCGGCACCGATTGTAAATGAAGTGTTGAAAAGCTTTTCTGCATTTTTAAGTCTTTCTTCGGTTTCTGCATAAAGCACCGCGATTGTATCTCCAATAGAAACTTTATCACAAGTTTTCTTTAAAAGCACAATTCCTGCACCGTAGTCAATAGTGTCAGTTTTCTTTTCTCGACCTGCACCAAGTAAAACAGCACTTTCGCCAACAATTCGTGAATCAATACTTTGGATGTAACCATCTTGATTTGCCTTGATTTCAAGTGATTGTCTGCAACACGGCAAGAGTTCAGTATTATCAAGCATTTTTGCGTTTCCGCCTTGTGCAGTAACAAGTTCTTTAAGCTTATTAAATGCAGAACCGTCAAGCAAAGCATTTTCAGCCTTATTATATGCGACCTCATAATTCCAACCGTGAGAAATACTTAAAATTGTTGCGGAGAGTACAAGACAAAGCCCTCGTAATTGCTTATCACCTTTATTATTGAGAATGTCAATAACTTCTTTGATTTCAAGTGCATTTCCAATGTTTGAACCAAGCGGAATATCCATATTTGTAATAACTGCGGCCATATTACGACCACATTTTTTACCGATTTTAACCATTAATTCAGCAAGTTCTGTGGCACTTTCTTCATCTTTCATAAATGCACCGCTACCACATTTCACATCAAGAACAATGTTCTTTGCTCCTGCAGCAATTTTCTTACTCATAATACTTGAAGCAATAAGTGAAATATTGCCGACGGTTGCAGTAACATCACGCAAAGCATAAATCTTTTTATCAGCAGGTGCTAAATTGCCTGTCTGTCCTATAAGAGCAATACCGATTTCATTAACTTGTTTGAAAAAAGCATCCGTGTCAATTGATGTGTTATATCTCTCAATGCTTTCGAGTTTGTCGATTGTACCACCTGTATGACCGAGCCCTCGACCACTCATTTTTGCCATTTTAATGCCGAGAGAAGCACAAATAGGAGCAACAACAAGGGATGTTTTATCACCAACACCACCTGTAGAATGTTTGTCAGCAGTAATTCCGTCAATAGCCGATAAATCAAGCATATCACCAGATTTAGCCATACTTTCAGTAAGATTTACTGTTTCTTCTTCGTCCATACCGTTAATAAAAATAGCCATTAATAATGCTGAAGCCTGATAATCTTCAATGTTTTCTTTTGTATATTCCTGTACAAAAAAATCTATTTCTTCTTTTGTAAGTTTGAGTCCGTCACGCTTTTTTTCAATAATATCGTAAATTCTCATATCAGTCACCTAATTTAGATTTATCAAAGGAATAGGGGAGAAGTTCACCTAAAGTAAACTCCTTTATATCATCTTCATTTTTACCAACAAATACTTTGAAATCAGCATCACAAAACTCTGCTAATGCTTGTCTGCAAACGCCACAAGGCATAGCATAGTCAGTAATTTCACCATTTTTTCCGCCTACAACACAAATTGCCGTGAATTCTTTTTCACCACTTGCTATCGCAGAAAACAAAGCAGTTCTTTCTGCACAGTTTGTAACCGAGTATGATGCGTTTTCTATATTACATCCTTTATATACATTTCCGTTTTTACAAAGAAGTGATGCACCAACATTATAGTTTGAATATGGTGCATAAGAGTTTTTCATAGCCTCTTTTGCTAACGTAAAAAGGTCTTTTTTATCCATAAAAATCACCTTAAATTGAAGTTATCTAAAATAACTTTACTGATATAGTTATATCCTTTAATAGTACCAAGATTTTCAGGTTTAATATCCTTCGAATACATAAGTAAAGGTACTTGTTCTCTTGTGTGGTCTGTACCTTTAAATGCAGGGTCACAACCGTGGTCAGCAGTAATAATCAATAAATCACTATCCTGCATTTTTGGTATAAAAGCATTTAACCAATAATCAAATTCGCTAATTGCATTCGCATATCCTTGGGCATCTCGTCTATGTCCGAATTTCATATCAAAATCAACCAGATTGGTGAAAACAAGTCCGTTAAAATCTTTGTCAAGCAATTCAAGAGTTTTGCTCATACCCTCATCATTTGAATGAGTAAAGTATTTTTCAGTAATTCCACGATTTGCAAAGATGTCTGCAATTTTACCGACTGAAATAACATCATAATTATTTGCTTTCAACTTATCAAGCATTGTATCTTCAGGAGGCTCAACAGAAAAATCGTGTCTGTCCGCTGTTCTTGTGAATGGATATTCGCCTGTAAACGGTCTTGCAATAACACGACCGACAGCGTGTTCACCTTGTAGAATTTTTCGTGCAATTCTGCAATACTCGTATAGCTTTTCAAGTGGGACAATATCTGTATGAGCTGCGATTTGAAATACGCTGTCAGCAGATGTATAAACAATTAATTTACCTGTTTTAATATGCTCTTCACCATAATCAGCAATAACTTGTGTTCCTGAATATGGTTTATTACAAAGTGTACATATACCTGTCTGTTTTTCAAATTCATTAATGATTTCTTTAGGAAATCCATCAGGATAAGTTGGCATTGGTTTATCAGAGATTATCCCTGCGATTTCAAAATGACCGATTGTAGTGTCTTTTCCTGCTGATAATTCTTGCAAAGCACCGAATTTTCCAACAGGTGATGGACAATCGTCAAGTTCAACACCATTAATATTAAAAAGTCCGAGTTTTGTTAAGTTTTGAATGTTAAATTTTTCTGATTTTGAAATACTTTTAAGAGTATTAGCACCAAAATCTCCAAATTTTTCAGCATCAGGAGCGTGGCCTATACCAAAACTGTCAAGAACAATCAGAAATATTCTTTTATGTTTCATTAATATCCACTACCTTGTTCATTTTTAACAATTTTTACAATTCTGCTTGTACCTAATCTTGATGCACCAAGGTTAATAAAATCTTCTGCATCTTCAATTGATGCAATTCCGCCTGCAGCCTTAATCTTCTTACCATTAGTAGTATGTTTAGCAAAAAGCTCAATATCAGCCTTTGTTGCTCCACCTGTTGAAAATCCGGTTGAGGTTTTAATATAATCTGCCTTTGAATTACTTACGATTTCGCACATTTTTATTTTTTCATTATCAGTAAGAAGGCAAGTTTCAATAATAACTTTTAATATATTACCATTACAAGCATCTTTGATTTCGTTGATTTCATTAAGAATTTCAGCATATTTCTTGTCCTTTAACCAACCAACATTAATTACCATATCAATCTCGTCTGCACCATTTTTAACAGCATCTTCAGTTTCAAAAACTTTTGTAGCAGTTGTACTGTATCCGTTTGGGAATCCTATAACAGTACAAATAGCAAGTTTTTCTCCTACATACTCTTTTGCTTGTTTAACAAAAGATGCGGGAATACAAACTGATGCAGTTTCGTATTTAATTCCATCATCACAAATTGCTTTTATCTCTTCCCAAGTAGCATTTTGTGAAAGCAGTGTGTGGTCAACTTTTGATAAAATTTCTTTAATATTCAATGTTTTAACCTCCGCAAGAACTACAAGTAGTGTAGCCGTCATTTAAATAATTATTTAGTTCATCCTTTGTGAGTTGAACGATTTGTTTGTTTTCTTCTTTCATTCTGTCAACAAAAGAACAATCTTTAGTGTGTATTTTCTTACTGTTTTTGTTTATAACATAAGTCTTTGCATTTGATTGTGGTTTTGTTGTAGTTGTTGTGCTGTTTTCTTGTTTTGTAGTAGTTGTAGTTGAATTGCTGTCGTTTTTCTTGTCTGTAGTTTTTTCTGTTTCATAATTGTTTTTTTCAACTTTGTCTGTATTTTCAGTTGTAGAGATTACGCCAAGAATAGGCAACACATCTTCCGGCGTTTTCTCTTCGTGAAAAACTTCTGCAACCCTGTTGTATTCACCATCTTCAAGCAAGTCTGTCACTGCATTAATTCCTTTATATATGTTATAGAGTTCGCCTGCAATTAGCACAAGTGTTGCTGCAATTATAATGCAACAAGTCGATATTGTTTTTATTCTAAACTCATCGCTTTTTAAATAGTCAACAAATTCTTTTATTCTCGAATTTTTGTTTTCTTTACCCAAAACCAACACCTCAGTAATATTCTAACACTTTATTATCTCTTTTTCAATATGAGTAACCTATTAGTTTTTAGAGAATATGATGTAATAGTGCGTTGCACAAAATAAAATGAAGGAGAGTATATATGGAGACAAAAACAATGAATTGTATTTGTGAAGAAATGCCTAAATTACCAAATTGTCCGGTAGTTGCAATGGCTTATGTTCCATTTCAGACAGAACTTGTAACTTATACTTGTGTTGAAGCGCTCAATAACGGAACACTTTTCCCTGAACTCGACAAAAAATTCTATGGGGGTAAATGTTGTGGATAAATGCAAACTTATGAGAGAACTTTCAAGCGTAAAATTTGCAGCTTGGGAGCTTCATTTATATCTTGATACACATCCTTGCGATGAAAAAGCATTAGAAATGCATAAGAAATATACTGAACGCGCAAAAGAATTAACAGAAGAATATGAAGAATGTTTTGGCCCGTTGACACACGAGTCAGGTAGTGGACTTGCATGGGTTAAAAATCCTTGGCCTTGGGAATATATGGAGTGTGATTGTTAGTGTTTCAATATGAGAAAAAATTACAATATCCAGTAAAGATTAAAAATCCAAATCCAAAACTTGCACAAGTCATTATTACACAGTTTGGCGGTCCTGATGGCGAACTCGCAGCATCAATGAGATATTTCTCTCAGAGATACGGAATGCCGTTGCCAGAGCTTAAAGGCCTTTTGACAGATATAGCGACTGAAGAACTTTCTCACTTGGAAATGGTTGGCGCTATTGTATATCAGCTTACACGAAATCTCACTATTGATGAGATTAAGAAAAGCGGATTTGACAAGTATTTTGTTGACCATACAACAGGACTTTACACAGTTGCAGCAAGTGGCACGCCATTTTCAGCAATGTACTTTCAGTCAAAAGGCGATGTTATAACAGACCTTCACGAAGACCTTGCGGCAGAGCAAAAAGCAAGAACGACTTATGATAATATTCTTCGCCTTGTTGATGACCCTGATGTACGCGACCCAATTAAATTCTTGCGTGAAAGAGAAATCGTGCATTATCAGAGATTTGGTGAAGGTTTGCAGTTGATGACAGATAAACTCGATAGCAAAAACTTCTACGCATTCAACCCAAGTTTTGATAAGCATTGTATGAAAAACGTAAAAAAGAATAGAAGATAAAACATGAGCGGGAGTAAAATCCCGCTTTTGTTGTTTTCTGTCAAAAAATTAACAAATTATCATTGACACTTGTGATTATTGATAGTAAACTATAAATGTTAATAAATTATTAAAGAGGTGCTTAACATGGCAATGCAGCTTACAGCTGAACAACAAGCTTTGCTCAACGGTGAACAAGGCGAAGTTATGGCTAAAGTTATGAAAACACTTGTTATGTACGGCGAAACATTCGGCGCAGAAAAAATGGTTCCCGTTACAAGTGAAAAGGGACATCTTGTTACAAGTTTCGGTCTTAAAATGATGACTCCTGTTTTTGATTTGATGGACCAGCTTTTAAATGCTGGTGTTGTTTCAAAACAGAAATTCTCTGTTGACCCAAAACCATTTGACCCAAATGTTCCATCAGATTTCCTTAAAAACTTTGTTTTCAAAAAATTTATGTATTCAAAGCAGGATTCATATAATGAACAACTTCGTAAAATGGGGCTTTTGAACGACGACGCTTATACTTGTGCTTGCTACCTTGATGAAGTAGGCAACACACCAAAAAAAGGTGATATTCTTTCTTGGGCTGAATCAAGTGCTGTTGCTTATGCAAACTCAGTTATCGGTGCTCGTTGCAACCGTAACTCAGGTATCATCGAAATGATGGGCTCAATCGCAGGCTTTGTTCCTTATTTTGGACTTCTTACAGATGAAGGCAGAAAAGCAACATGGGTTATCGAAGTTAAATGCTCAAAGAAGCCTGAAGCACAGATTCTTGGTTCTGCAATCGGTATGAAAGTTATGGAAGATGTTCCATTTGTTAAAGGTATGACGGAATGGCTCGGCAATGACCTTAACGATGATGCAAAAGCATATCTTAAAGACTTTGGTGCTGCTTGTGCATCAAACGGTGCAGTTGGCCTTTTCCACATTGATGGTCTTACACCTGAAGCAGTTGAAATGGGTGACTCACTCGTTGCTGAAAATGCACAGGTTTATGTTATTGATGATGCTGAACTTGAAAGAGTTAAGGCTTCATATCCTGTTATGTGGAAGAACCCTGATGCAACTCCTAAACTTTGCTTCGTAGGTTGCCCACATATGACAATGGCTCAGCTTAAAGAGTGGACAAACGATGTTTATGACGCTCTTCAAAAGAACGGACTTAAAAAAGTTTTAATCCCTACAGTATTTACAGCTCCTCCAGCAGTTTGTGACGAATTCAAAAAGACTGATTTATATGCTAAACTTCAGTCAACAGGTGTTGTACTTAGCTACATTTGTCCACTTATGTATATGAACAACCCACTTGCAAAGAAAATGCCTGTAATCACAAACTCAAATAAACTTCGTACATATACAACATCTCGTTACTATACAAGCGAAGAAATTCTTGACATCATTACAAAGGAGGCAAAATAAAATGAAAACATTTAAAGGTCGTCCCGTAGTACCGGGCAAAGCAACAGCTACTGCTCTTGTTTCACACGGTGGTTTCAATACTCTTGCTTCTTTTCAGGGTGCACTTCAGTTTGGCGATAAGCAGGCAAAATGTGGTGACCAGAACAACACTGACATTTACGAAAAACCAATGGTAGGCACAGCGCTTTGTCTTCCACAGACAATCGGTTCAACAACAGGTGGTCTTGTTCTTTATTGTGCAAAGGTTATGGAACGCTGTCCTGCTTGTATGCTTTTCTCAGAGCATATTGACTCACTCGCAGCAGCAGGTGCAATTATCGGTTCAGTTTGGACAGATACTCCAATGCCAACAGTTGACTGTCTTGGTGAAGAGTTCCTTAACACAGTAAAAACAGGTGACAAAATCACAGTTTACGAAGACGGAACAGTAACAGTTGAATAATTAATTATAAAAAACGAGCATATCAATTGTGATATGCTCGTTTTTATGCTGTAAAATATTTAATAAGTTGTTTTATAATTTTGGGTGTATCAGCATCATTGTTATATTTTAAATCTTTTAATGCTTCATCATAATAAATACAATCTATAATTTGATTTCCATTTGCTCCAATATAAGTTAATTTATCATTGCTCATTTCAAGTTCTGTTTTGCAAAACAGATATACATAAGTTGAAAATAGTTCTTCTTTTTCTGATAAAAGGACAACTATGTTTTCTATCTCATTCATATTGTTAGATTCAATAAAAAACAAGTTGTAATATTTTTTGAAAATTTTCTTTAATTCAAATCGTATTTGTAATACATCATTATCAGCAATTTTTATAGGTTTTTCAGTATAACTAATTTTATTTTCTTGTAAAAAAGACTTAATTTTTGTCAACATTATAATCTTACCTTTTTGTTTTTTATAATTATATCATAAAAAGAATAGAACTGCAATCAAATAATTAGATTACAGTTCTTTTTTGGCGGAGAGCAAGGGATTCGAACCCTCGAAACCGTTTTAGCAGTTTACACGATTTCCAGTCGTGCTCCTTCGACCAGCTCGGACAACTCTCCGTATCAACAGTTCAATATTATATATTAAAGTAGTTTCAAAATCAAGACTTTTATTCATTTGACTTTTTTTGTTTCATAATATATAATTTTTCCAATATATATAAGGGGTATTTTATGTTTGAGCAAATAATCAATACTGTAAACGATGCGTTATACAGTTACATTCTCATTGTTATTCTTGTACTCGGTGGACTATATTTCACTTTGCGTACTAAGTGTGTTCAGTTTAGACTATTAAAAGAGCAATTCAGAGCTATTCTTGAAAAGCCAGAAAATGGTGTTTCATCATTCCAAGCACTTATGGTTTCTACTGCATCTCGTGTAGGTACAGGTAATATTATCGGTGTTTCAACTGCACTTTGTCTTGGTGGTTTTGGTTCAGTTTTCTGGATGTGGGTTATCGCTATTGTAGGTAGTGCATCTGCATTTATTGAAAGCACACTCGCGCAGATTTATAAGCGAAAAGGTCCTGACGGATGCTACGGCGGACCTGCATATTATATCGAAACTGCTTTACACTGCAAGCCATTAGCGATTGTATTTTCAATTTTGCTTATTCTTACTTATGGTTTTGGCTTTAATATGCTTGCATCATATAACTTGCAATCAACATTTTCCGGCTACAGTTTCTATAATGCAGAAATTACCCCTTGGATTATAGGCTTAATTGTTGCCGTTGTTGTTGGTTATTGTCTTTTTGGTGGTGGAAAGCGTGTAATTAAAGTTACAAGCACGCTTGTGCCACTTATGGGTGTTGCTTATATCCTTGTTGCACTTGTAATTGTATTTATGAATATTGGATTACTGCCTGACATTTTTAAAACTATTTTTAGTGAAGCATTTAACTTTGAAGCCATTTTTGGCGGTTTCAGTGGTTCTTGTGTAATGTATGGTATTAAGCGTGGACTTTTCAGTAATGAAGCTGGTGTAGGCTCTGCACCAAACGCATCAGCATCAGCAGAAGTTAATCACCCTGTAAAGCAAGGCCTTGTGCAAGTGTTATCAGTATTTATTGATACAATTCTTATTTGTTCTGCAACTGCATTTATGTGTATGAGTTCGGGCGTTGAGCCATCTGTGGAACTTTCAGGTGCGCCTTATGTTCAAGCAGCATTAAGCACTACTCTTGGCACATTTGGTCCGATTTTTATAACTGTTGCAATGATTTTATTTGCATTCACAACACTTATCGGCAACCTTTTTTATGTTGATAAATGTATTTTCCATATTTTCGGCAAAATGCCAAGCAAAGCATTTATGAGCGTCTATTATATCGTTGCTTCAGCTATCATTTTCCTTGGTGCAGGACTTAGTGCTGACTTGCTTTGGGGTATTGCCGATGTTACTATGGGTGCAATGACAGTTATAAATATGCCTGTTATTCTTTATCTTGGTAAATATGCTTACAGAGCGTTAAAAGACTATGAAAAACAGCGTAAAGATGGCGTTGAACCAGTTTTCAAGGCAAAGAATATCAACTTACCACATAAAACAGATTATTGGAATTAATCATATTAATCACTCTGTGCATAAACTGTACAGGGTGATTTTTTATGCGTAGTTTTGAATATAATAGAAATAATGCAGTTGAATATGCTAAAAGGTGGGCGTTGTCAAGAAATCCTCAGTATTATGACTTTCACGAAATAGGTGGGGATTGTACAAATTTTGCATCACAATGTATTTATGCAGGTGCAGGTGTAATGAATTATACCCGTGATTATGGTTGGTATTATATTTCACCTGATAATCGTTCACCTGCTTGGTCGGGTGTTGAATATCTGTATCGATTTTTAAAAACAAATGAGAGTGTAGGACCTGTTGGCAGAGACGCCGCATTAAGTGAAATTCAATTAGGTGATGTTATATTTTTAAATAATGGTCAAAGACTTTATCATACACTTGTTGTTACTGGATTTGATACAGATGGTGAAATTCTTATTTGTGCCCATACAAATGATTCTTATATGAGACGGCTTGATAGTTATAGATATAACTCATTAAAACCCGTGCATATTGAAAAAGTTAATACTTGGTAAAAGAAAAAGGATTGGTGTGAACCAATCCTTTTGTGTTACATCTGCTCTAAAATGTAGTTTTTTAAATCTTCTAATTTACTTTCTTTCCATTTGCCTTCTTCGGCTTTTTCGGCAAGGGGACAGATTATATAAAAATCAAGTGTTTCACCAGGTACTCTACCTGTTCTTAATGGCTCTGCAAAATGCTCTTTCCATTTTTCTTCACTTGCACCTTTAAATTCTTCGGGCTTTAAATAGGTCATTTGGCGTTTTGTTGCTGAAACAAGCATTTTAGCCGATAGCGGTGCTAAAAGCTCATATTCGTCTTCCTGAACGTCAACAAATATGCGTGGTAACTTATCTTTAACTATTTTTTCTTCACCACGAACAATTTTAAGTCCCATTGGCTCAAAATTAAACTCATTTTCTGTAAAGTTAAGTTTAATAATCAATCCAATATCAGTATTAAACTGTGAACGTTGATAATCAGTATCGAAAATAAAATTACCAAGTGAATAGAAAATTACTTTATCGCCAACAGTTTCATAATTCATTGGAACATGTGGGTGATGCGCCACAACAATGTCAGCACCCATTTCTAAGTACTTGTGATATCTTTCACGAGTGTAAGGGGAAGGGAGTGGAGTAAATTCTTCACCTGCGTGGGCTACAACAATACACCAACGACAAGTCTTTTTAATCTCATTAATTGATTTCTGGATTTCGTCAAGGTCACTCCAACTGTAACAACCAGGTTTATCGACATCTGCTTTTCTACAAGCTCGCTGATAACCAACACCAAACATACCAATTCCACCGGCTTCATTGAGAATAACAGGTTTTCTTGCCTCATCAATATTCATACCTGCACCAATGGTCTGCACACCATTTTCTTTTGCAATTTTAAGTGTGCTTTCAATACCGTATGGACCTGCGTCCATAATATGATTGTTGCAGATGTTCCATATATCAGATTTCATATTTTTAAGAACTTTTACAGCTTTTGGGTCAATGGTATGTAATAACTGTTGAACACCGCTTTGAGTTGTATTTTGCTCGGCAACAGCAATAGGACCTTCAACATTAGTAATAACATGGTCAGCACTATGAAGAAAGTCAAGAATTTCTTTTGATATTAAATTTTCATCATCCCATTTACCGTACATATATCGGTCAAAACCAATATCGCCGGTAAATACTAATGAAGTAGTTCTTTTCATAGGAAAAACCCTTTCAAGTTAAGTGAATTAATTATATCATTCTTTTTATCTTAATTCAAGAATAGAAATGTTATTTATAATAAGCCACCGTTATGTTTTGCTTGTACTTTGAAGATGTGTATAGTACAAGCAATTATACTTGTAAAAAACAATACTGCGCCAATTATAGATACGATTTTTATATGTGAAAATAATGCAATAAATCCGTTGAAACAGATGGGAAAACACAACAGCATTACAGCATTGCCCATTTCCTTTGAATATGCACCTATATCAGTAACATTTTTATAGTGATGTGAGTGCAGAATGGAAACATTACCTTTTCTTATTAGAATTCCGACAATCAATAATACTATACTTACAATGGTCGAAATTACTGCAGAGATTACATTTTCCGTTTGTATTTGCGTTGCCATTGAAACAAACAATTCTTTACCTATTATTATCAGTACAGGAAGTAAAACGACAATGAGAATAGACGTGTATATCGCAATTTGAAAATTTTGCTGTTTTTTGTTCTTTTGTACTTGTTCAAAAACAGAAATCAAATTCTCATCTGTTGTTTCTTTAATATTCTCAACAGTTAATCTTTTACCTGCCAACAGTTCGTTTACACTAACACCAAAGTATTCACTTAAAGATACAAGCGAAGTAACATCAGGATAACCTTTGCCTGTTTCCCATCTTGAAATAGCTTTGTTAGAAACATTAATTCTTTCTGCAAGTTCTTTTTGTGTTAGCTTGTTTTCTTTACGGAGTTCTGCAATAAAAATACCACATTCTTTTGAAGTCATATCAATTCCACCTTTTATAAAAGAATATCACATATTTGTTAAATTTATCAACCTATGAATCGTAGAATTCAGTTAGGTTCGACTGCCTGTAATTAAAAAAGAGGTACCAACAAAAGTTGAAACCTCTTTATTGGTGCGGGTAGCAGGGGTCGAACCTGTACACCTCTCGGCACAAGATCCTAAAT
>CALBNX010000069.1 GCA_937896885.1 uncultured Clostridia bacterium | reverse complement strand
CCTCGATTGCTTCGAGAACTTCATCGTTTGTACAGCAAGGTGCTTGACCTACAACTTCACCTGTGCTTGGATTGTGAAGGTCATACCAAACATCAGTTTTTGAGTCTTTGAACTGACCGTTCACAAAATATTGTAATTTTTCTACTGCCATATTTATTTTCTCCTTAATTATAATCCAGAAACCTCATTGATATATTTGCGTGCCTTCAAAGCATATTCAAACGGATTTGCAATTGCAGGGTCCTGTTCAGCTTCAACGAGAACATATCCCTCGTATCCTGTTTCTTCAAGAACATCAAATACAGGTTTGAAATCAATTACGCCGTCACCGGGAACTGTAAATGCACCTGCACGAACGCCCTGCAAGAAGCTCATTTTTTCAGCCTTAACACGAGCCACAACATCAGGACGAATATCCTTGAGATGTACGTGACGGATTCTCTTTGCATACTTCTTGAGAACAGCCATATAATCCTCACCACAGTATGCAAGGTGACCTGTATCGAAAAGAAGACCGAAAAGTTCAGGGTCTGTGTTTTCCATCATTCTGTCAATTTCTGCTGCAGTCTGAACAACTGTACCCATATGATGGTGGAAGCAAAGCTGAATTCCCATATCCTTTGCAACTTTACCAAGCTTATTGATACCTGTGCAAAGCATATCCCATTCTTCATCATTCATAACATATTTATCATCAAAAATTGAAAGGTCTGTACCCTGAATTGAGTGTCCCTGTTCAGAGATACCAACAACCTTTGCACCCATTTCCTTAAGGAAAGTGATGTGCTCAATGAAGTCCTTTTCAACCTCTTCATAAGGTTTTGTAATAAGAAAACTTGAGAACCAAGCGTTGCAAATCTGCATACCGCGAAGTTCAAGTGCTTTTTTAAGTACCTTTGTATCTCTTGGATACTTGTTACCAACCTCACAACCTGTGAAACCTGCAAGTGCCATTTCAGAAATGCACTGTTCAAATGTGTTTTCTGCACCAAGGTCAGGCATATCATCATTTGTCCAAGCGATAGGTGCAATACCGAGTTTTACTTTATTTTTGTCAAGCATATTAGTATCTCCTTGCTTTATTTTTATTTTCTTCCTTCTCTGCGAAGGCATTATTTACTTTTTCATTACTTGAAACAGATGGAACACCTGTGTGCCACCAAGCACCGTAACCATCTGTCATTGATTTTGGAAGAACCTTAATGTCAATAAGTGTTGAAACTGTCTGCTTCTGTGAATCGATTAGAGCAAATTCAAGTTCTTCCATAGTCTTTGCTGTATATGTCTTACAACCATAAGATTCTGCATTCTTTGCGAAATCAATAGGAATAAGACTGCCGAGCAAATCACCATTATCATCTCTGTAACGGAATTCTGTTGCAAGATTTCCGATACCATTTGACATTTCAAGGTTGTTAATACAACCGAAACCACTGTTATCAAAAAGAAGAACATTGATTTTCTGCTTTTCCTGAATTGATGTCACGAGTTCAGAGTGAAGCATTAAGTAACTACCGTCACCACACATAGCATAAGACTCACATTCAGGGTGAGCCATTTTGCTACCGAGTGCACCTGCGATTTCATAACCCATACAAGAATAACCGTATTCCATATTGTATGAATAACGACTGTCTGAAGTCCACATTCTCTGAAGACATCCTGGAAGTGAACCTGCAGCACCTGTACAAAGAGCATCAGCAGGAATAAGCTTTCTAATCATAGCAAGAGCAGCTGTCTGTGTAATCACGCCACCGATTTTCTCAACAAATTCAGGAATTGTCTTTTCATCACGAGCTTCAACAAGTGGCTTAAAGTTCTCGTCATATTTGTAGTTAGAAAGGAAATCCATTTCCTTTTCCCAACCGTCTTTTGCATCCTGAATTTCAGTTGTATATGCTGACTTGTAACCAATTTTGCGAAGTTCATCACCAAGAGCAATGACACCAAGCTTAGCATCAGCAACCATCTTTATTGCATCAAGCTTGTATGCATCAAAACGAGATGTGTTGATTGTAACCATCTTAACATCATCTTTGAAAAGTGATTTTGAAGCAGTTGTAAAGTCAGAGAAACGAGTACCGATACCGATTACAACATCTGCATCCTTTGCGATTACATTACCTGATGAGTTACCTGTAACACCAAGACCACCAAGGTTATATTTATCTGATGAAAGACAAGCAGTTTTACCACTCTGTGTTTCTGCAAAAGGAATGTTAAATTCAGCACAGAACTTTTCAAGAGCTTCACCTGCTTCTGAATAACGGACACCACCACCGCAGATTACAAGTGGCTTTTTAGCATTCTTAACAACTTGGAGAACATCTTCGAGTTCTTCTGTTGCAACAGGCATACGAACAATTTTATGTACTCGTTTTGCAAAGAATGAATCAGGGTAATCATAGCTTTCACCCTCAACATCCTGACAAAGACAGATTGCAACAGCACCTGTGTCTGCAGTATCAGTAAGAACACGCATAGCGTTAATCATTGCTGACATTAACTGTTCGGGACGCTGGATTCTGTCCCAATAACGAGTTACTGCCTTGTAAGCATCATTTGTAGTTGTTGCAAGAGAATTAACCTGCTCGAACTGTTGAAGCACGGGGTCGGGCTGACGAGTTGAAAATGTGTCAGCAGGGAATAAAAGAAGCGGAACATTATTAACTGTTGCAGTAGCTGCAGCAGTAATCATATTAGCAGCACCTGGGCCGATTGAAGATGCACAAGCGATAATTTTTCGTCTGTTGTTCATCTTTGCAAAGGCAGTAGCAACATGTGCCTGACCTTGCTCATTTTTGCCCTGATACACTCTGAGTCCGCCTTTATCAGAATCAAGTGCTTCACCAAGACCTAAAACAATACCGTGACCGAAAACAGTAAAGATTCCGTCAACGAATTTTGTTTCAACGCCGTCAAAAGACACATACTGATTGTCAAGGAACTTAACAAGTGCCTGAGCCATTGTCATTTTTGCCATAATATCATCTCCTGTTAAAAAGGTAGTTTATTTATACATCTAACAACCACTTATGTTTAGGGTCGTCAATTCTTGTTTTAATCCAAGGGTCACCATCGAGATGTCTAATCATCCACACATAGCACATTGAATAACCGGGGGCTGCAACCTGCTGATGTGTTTTCATTGGTGTAATGCAAAGAACACCTTGGTCCTCTACTTTATAGCAGTCATCACCATTAAAGCCTACACCAAAACCTTGTGGTTTATCAAATTCATAGTAATAAACTTCAGGCTGTGGGTGATAATGTGGCGGATAACTTGACCAGCATCCCGGTTTGTGGATTACTTCGCCTAAAACCATATTTGAATATGGTGCATTTTCATAATCAAAAAGTGTAAGCACTTGTCTGTGTGCAGTACCGTTCCACTGGTCTTTGCCGAATTCCTGTAAAATTACATTTTCAGGGCTGTACCAGACAAAGCCGAAATCATTTTCGTTATCAGTCTGCTGAACGAGAATTCTACTATCAGCATTTGCCGTAACTGTTACTTCATTGTTTTTTGAGAAATGCACACAGTATGGTTTGTCAATAAACTGGTTTTCACGCTTTGCATTTTCTGTTTTGCCGTCAAATAAATATGTTACATCACCTGAAAGCAAAAGGATTGCAGTTTCGTTGTTCGCGTCACAGATTGTGAAACTTTCACCTGCTTTTAACACCTTTGTTTTGATGTTCATAAGCATATCAGCATTTTTGCCGTTCATCTCACAAAGGATTTTTTCGTTGTTTTCATTAAACTTTGGATTTTCGTACATATATGAATCCCTCCACCGCCTTCGACGGTCCCCCTCCCTTTGATAAGGGAGGCTTTATTTATACTCTTTCTTTATCATCTGTCAATGAACCACTTGCACTTATCGGTATTTCTTCACCTAAATATGTTGGCTCGGGTTCGATTATGCAATATAAGAAATCTTTTACTCTTGCCAAGGCTTCACGGACATCATTTGTAATTGGATATTCTAATTTTTCTGCTGCGAAGCCATAAGCATCAATACCAAGCTTTCGAGCATCATAAACTGCTCTGTATAAATGATATTTTTGTGTGACAATCACCATTTTTTCAACTTGGAATATGTCTCGAGCACGATACATTGACTCATAAGTTGAAAAGCCCGCGTGGTCCATAAAAATATTGTCAGATAAAACACCATTTTCGATTGCGACATCTTTCATTTTGTTGACTTCGTCATATTCTTCTCTGCCGTGGTCACCACTCATCAATATTTTATCTGTGCAACCTGTTTCATAAGCTTTAAGTCCGAAATCAAGTCTTTCTTGAAGCATTGGTGACGGTTCACCATCCCAAAGACCAGCACCAAGCACCATTATGCAATCGAAGTTTTCATTTTTCAAATCTTCTTCTGTGAGAATATAGTCATTTACATAAGAAATTACATAGGCATTAATGCCCACAACGGCTACCCCACCGAGCAAACAAGCACATAAAACCGCAATTATAATACTTTTTATGATTTTGTTTTTTAATAATTTCTTAATCATTTTTTTCACCATTTTAGCCACGGGCTATCATTTCACCGTATTCTTCTTTTTCTTTCTTGATAAACTCTTTAACTGCATCTACTGATGGCATATCTTGTGAACAAGCGTGAGAAGCTACGAGCATAGCTGCTGATGCAGAACCGAATTCGAGAGCATCAATGATTTCCCAACCTTCGAAGATACCATAAAGGAATGCACTGGCGTAACCGTCTCCGCCACCAAATGATTTAAGAAGCTTTACTGGGAATGGCTTAATTGAATAACTTTCGCCGTCGTTTGTATATGCTGTTGAGCCTTCTTTACCGTGTTTGATAATCACGATTTTAGCATTCTGCCCGTGCCAGTATGCTGCTGACTCTTTATCTGTCATACCAACTTTGATAAACTTCTCTGTAAGGTCATATTCTTCACGAGAGCCAAGAATAATGTCTGCTTCACGAGCAACTGATGAATAATAAATCGCGATTTCGTCAGCATTTTTCCAGTTATATGCACGATAGTCGATATCGAAAATAATTGGCACACCGTTTTTCTTAGCAAGTGCAACTGCTTTAAGTGCTGCTTCTCTTGATGGGCTTTCTGCAAGTGCTGTACCAGAAATCAAGATTGCCTTTGCTTTATTGATATAATCTTCGTCGATATCTTCAACATCTAATTTAAGGTCAGCCGCTTCGTTACGGTACATAACGATTGAGCTTTCTGTTTCTGACTTGATTTCTGTAAATGTAAGACCGATTTTTTCACCATTCTGGCAACGCTTAATATGAGAAGTGTCTATACCCTCATTATCAAAATAATCTGTTACGAATGTGCCGAGCTGGTCATCAGAAACTCTTGCAAAAAATCCGCATTTTTTACCGAGTCTTGCAAGACCAACTGCAATATTTGCAGGTGAACCACCTAAATATCTTTTAAATGTTGTGCTTTCATTAAGTGGGCAATAATAGTCAACAGGATTTAAGTCAACTGCCACACGACCTAAAAGGATTAAATCAAATTCTTTGCTGTTATCAAATTCAATATACTTCATAATTATCTCTCCATAAAGCTAAATACTTTTATATGTCTTTTTACATTTTCATAAACACCGATTGATTCTTGCTTACTTAACTCAAAATAATTTGCTTTTTCAAGTGGTTTGCAATAATCAAGAGCATACTTTGCAAGGCTGTCAAAACTTGCTGTCGCAATATTGATTTTACGAACACCCAACATTATTGCCTGTTGAAACATTTCGTCTGTGATGCCTGTGCCCCCATGAAGAACAAGTGGAGTATCAACCATCTTGTTAATATCGTCAAGCACATCAAAACGAAGATTTGGAAGCACGGGGTAATTACCGTGAGCATTACCGATTGCAACTGCCAATGCATCAACCCCTGTTTCATCACAGAAGAGTTTTGCGTCGTCAGGATTGGTGCAAAGGATTTCGTGTGCGGCACCGTCACCCTCGTTGCCACCAACAACACCAAGCTCTGCCTCAACTGTTGCGCCGTATTTATCTGCCATTTCTTTGACCTGTTTTACTGCTTTGATGTTATCTTCAAGTGGTAAAGTCGAGCCGTCAAACATAACAGAAGTAAATCCCATTTCTAACGCCTTTTGCACAGTTTCAATGCGAAGTCCGTGGTCAAGATGAACTGCAATTTCAACCTTTGAATTTTTTGCAGCAGAGAGCATCATAGGTCCCATAAGTTCAAGTGGTGAATTTTTAAGTCGGCATTCTGCAATCTGCAGAATTATTGGCATATTGAGTTCTTCGGCAGCAGCCACAGCGCCCATAACCATTTCCATATTGCCAACAGAAAAAGCGCCAACCGCAATATTGTTTTTCTCGGCATTTTCAAGGAGTTTTTTCATTGGAACTAACGCCAAAACAACCCACTCCAATCCATTTTATTATAATCAATTTATTGTATCACTAAAAGCTTGTAAAATCAATGTTTTCAGTATGTTCAAGATATAAAAAATAGTCGCGAAAAACTGTGCAAAAACACAATGAAAAAGTCCGCTAACTGTAATAGTTAACGGACTTTCAAATTATTCTGTTTTTAGTAACTGCTGAATAAATCGGGTTAACTTATTATTTAACCCATTTAAGCTTCCACATAACAAATGCACCGAGAACTGATGCGATAATACCAGGGAAGAGAAGTGTGCCTGCATCCAATCCTGGAGCTACAAGCAGAACGCCGAGCATTACAAGGATTGGGAAGATTGAAATCTTCCAGTGCTTTGAGAAATATCCTGCTGCCAAAGCACCAAAAAGTGCTGGCTGAACCTGTTTGAAAGCAGGCATCAAAAGTTCACTGCTTGTGAATGATGGAAGGAAAGGTTTGAATACCAAAACGCCGACTGCAATAATAAGTGTTGTAACAATTGAAGATGTTGCAATAGCAATTGTTGAAACAACTTCGCCTTCTTCACTGTTTGCTTTTACTTTTGCATTTTCCATAGCGCCGATTGCACAAGGGAGTTTAAGGTTTGTGATATTACCTGTTACGAATGAAAGATATGTTCCACCTGCGCCAAGCATAGGTGTATAAATTAAAACTTCAATAACTGCAAGTGACCAGTAAAGCGGAATGAGTTTTAAAAGGCCACTCATAACACCGCTGAGTGATGGCCATACACCTAAATACAAGCAAATTGAAAGAGGGAACATAATAAGCACGCAAAGTGCCGTAATGCTTGAAATTCGACCCCAAGTATGGACACGGTCAAAATATGACTTTTCTGCTTTATTCTTTTTACTCATAATTAACCCCTCCATTCAAATACAGCGATTTCCGGCGGTAATACGTTGTATGCAACAACTGCGATTATCATTGCCAAAATCATACCGATTGGCATAACAAAAGGTTCAAGCCATGTAAGTTTGAATTTATTTGCAATTTTTTCAAGAATCAAAGAAGCAACAACAGCAACGACGAGTGTGATTACTGACAACACGCCTGCACCGTCACCAAACGTTTCTGGTTTACCCTTACCTGCAATAGCACGAGCAACGAATGCGCCGATAAGACCGATGAATACTGCAGGAGTTAAAAGGTCGATAAAGCCTGCAATACCACCTGACTTTTTCTCTTTCTTTTCTGTTGATTCTTCTGCGTTCTCATCTTTTTTACCTAAATTGAGAACCTTTTTATGTAATGGCTTTGCAACAAAAGGCAAAATTACAAGTGAGAAACAAATACCAAGAGTCATAACCCATGCAACACCTGCGAAAATTGCAGGGTCAGTAATTACTGATGAGATACCACCCTCTTGACCAAAAGCAGTCATTGCGTCACCTGCTGCTTTTGTTTCATAGAGCAAGTTACCAAGAACTGATAATCTTACCCAAGGGATAACAAGACCCAATGATGGTGCCAAAACAATAACTGTTGCCAAAACTGACAACGCTGATGGAATTGTGAAAACAGCACTTGATGTAACAGCATCACGTAATTTTTTCTTATCAAGACCTAGTTTTTCACCTTGTTTCCATGCTTTAACAAGGAAGAAAATAGACTGTGCAAGAACGAACAAAATAACGCCGCCGGCAATCAAGTACAAACCTGTACTTTCTTTAAAGTCCATATCTTTCATCTCCTAGAAATATTATGGGTATATTAAACCATTTTTCCAAAAAAAAATCAATAATAAATGCAGAATTTCCCTTTACATTATTTGGACTATTAACAAACTTCGTACCGTCTGCTAGACTTTTATATGCATATATGCGAAAAAACGAGGTGAAACAAATGAAAAAAATTACATCAATTTTATTATCTTTGATTTTATGTTTTGGCTTTCTTTTTGTGCCAATTAAATCAAGTGCCGCAACCGTTAATAGTCAAGCTGGTGTTGTTTCTATCACTAGTGGACGACTGAATGTGAGAAGCGGTGCGGGGACATCTTCATCAGTAGTCACAAGCCTTGCAAAAGGTAGTTATGTAACACTCATTTCAAAGAGTGGTAACTGGTGGCGTGTTGAATATGCTGACAATGTCTATGGCTATTGTCATGCAGATTATATCCGCACAACAACTGGCACGCCTGCAACGGTAAAGCTTTCATCAGGCAGTCTTAATGTGCGAGGCGGTGCGGGTACATCCTACGGAAAAATCGCAAGTCTTTATAACGGTGAAGTTGTGATTGTGCTCTCTTCTTCAAACGGTTGGAGCAGAATTCTGTTTAATGGCACAAAAACAGGATATGTGAGCTCACAATATCTTTCAACCGGTGGCTATTCTGCAGTATCTTTGAATGTTCCAAGTTTCAAGCAGACAGACTCCCGTTGGGCGAATGTAAAAATCGGCTCATCCGGCAAAACAATTGCTCAAATCGGTTGTGCTACAACTGCGCTTGCAATGATGGAATCTTATCGCACAGGTACAACGATTTATCCTGACACTATGTCGAAAAGACTTTCATATTCTTCATCGGGTAATGTTTATTGGCCAAGCCATTTCAAAGTGGTAACAAGCAGTTCAAATTATCTCAATGGGATTTATAATCAACTTAAAAACGGTAAACCTGTACTTTTAGGTGCAAAGAAATATTCAGGCACTCAACATTGGGTTGTAGTTACAGGATTTACAGGTGGAAGCACTCTTTCTGCGTCTAATTTCACTATCAACGACCCAGGCTCAAGCACAAGAAAGAATCTTCAGCAATTTTTAAATGAATACCCTGTGTTTTATAAGTATTTTTATTATTAATGCTTGCAGTTACTGAACACAAATAGTAAAAATGTTTATAATTTTTTAATATTTAATTCATTAAATTGTCATTCATTTGGATAATAATGTAAAAAAAAGACCAAAGGAATGGTGTTATGAAAAAAGTATTAATTTGTATTTTAGCGCTTTCTATTTTTCTTACAGGATGCAGTTTAGTGGGCACTCAAAAAATTGACGGTGTTCAAATCAATTTATCTGATAAAAAAATCACCGTTGACGGCAAAGAAGTCACAAACGACAGTACACAAGCAGTTTACACTGCAAATGACATTGTGTTCTATCTTGCTGGGCAAGATTTCACCTATGGTGAAGGCACAGAAGAAGATGGACACGAGAAATCAGAAGCAGACACCCACACGGTTGTGCACATCACAAAACCAGGTAGATATGTTTTAAGTGGTGAGTTGTCAGCAGGACAAATTGCAGTTGACTTGGGTGAAGATGCAGAATCCGACCCCAATGCAGTTGTTACTCTTATTTTGAATGGTGTTGATATTACTTGTACGGTTGCACCAGCCGTAATCTTCTACAATGTATATGAATGTGGTGTTGCTGATGAAGAAACTGCAACAAAAGATGTTGACACATCCAAAGCGGGTGCAAACGTAATTATTGCAGATGGCACAGAAAACAACATCAACGGTTCTTATGTTGCAAAGATTTATAAATCTTATGAACTTAACGAAGACGGCACAGAAGTCGTTGACAGTAAAAAGCTTCACAAATATGATGCTGCTTTCTATTCAAAGAAAACAATGAATATAAATGGTGGCGACAAAGGTGATGGTACTCTCAATATACAAGCCCAGAACGAAGGACTTGATAGTGAACTCCACCTAACAATCAATAGTGGTAATATCAACATTGTTTCTGGAAATGACGGTATCAACACAAACGAAGATAATGTTTCTGTTACAACAGTAAATGGTGGTACACTTAACATTCTCTGTGACGGCAAGACCGGTGAGGGTGATGGAATCGACTCAAATGGTTGGCTTGTAATCAATGGTGGTACTGTTATTGCTCAATCCTGTGCTACAAGTGGTGATGCAGGAATTGACTCTGACAAGGGTATTTATATCAATGGTGGCAAAGTTATTGCATCAGGCAATATGTTTGACCGAGTAGCAGGTGGCGAACAGACCTATGCCATTTTCAGTTTTGCAAGCCGTCAGGTTGGTGACAGCACATACACATTAAAAAATGCCGATGGTCAAATTGTTGGTGAATATGCTCCAACAAACGATTTCACATATCTTTTGATTGCTGACGACAAGTTAGTTCCAGGTGATTATACATTCTGGCAAGGTGATACTCAATTGTCGGCAAGTTCTACAGCAAACATGAATGGTGAAGCGCCACAAGGTGAAGCGCCACAAATGCCCGAAAATATGATTCCACCTGAAAATATGCAAGGTGAAAAACCTGAACGCCCCGAAAGTATGACAGGGCAGCAAGGTGAAAGACCTGAACTGCCAGAGAACATAGAAGATATGTCTCGTCCTAATCATATGGGTGGATTTGGCATGGGCAATATGATAAATGGTGGTACAAATTCACCAACTTTCACTATTGTTAAAGGTAGCAATCAATTTATTAATATTAGTCCTATTGCCACAACCCCAACGGAATAACACACATTGACAAACCTTTGTGAAAACTATAAAATGTAACTAACAACAAGTTTTCAGAGGTATAATATGAAAAAACTTTATATAAGTGATATGGACGGCACATTGCTTCAAAGCAACGGTAAATTAAGTGCATACACCAAGGCAAAACTCAATGAGTTTTATGAAAAAGACATTCCTTTTGCTGTGGCAACTGCTCGCAGTATGGTGAGTGCTATGCCCCTTCTTAATGGTGTGCATTTCAAAGCACCGATTGTGCTTATGAATGGTGTTTTTGTCTATGACACCGAAACGGGCAAAGCGGTTAAATATCACGAAATACCCCATTCTGCAATCAAAAAGGTGCTTGATGTTTTTTATTCGCACAAGCTGCATCCATTTATGTTTTTATATGGTGACGATTACAAATTATCTATTAAATACACCATCTTTGACAACGACGGAATGAAAGAATTTTATGATATGCGAGTTGATATGCTCGATGGTCGTTTTACTCAAACAGATGATATGACCATTATCCCTGACGAGCAACATTCGGTTTATATTAACTATTATGCATTACCAGAAATTCTTGACCCTGTTGTTGAAAAGTTAAAAAACATATCCGAAATAGATTTTGCTTATTACAAAGACTCTTATTCTGATGACTGGTTAGTTGAGATTTATTCTCACACAGCATCAAAAGCAAATGCTGCAAGAGAAGCTTGTGAAATTATTGGTGTGGAGCATATTGTGGCATTCGGTGATAATCTCAATGACATAAAAATGTTGCAAGGTGCTGATACTGCTGTCGCAGTAAGCAATGCAGTGCCACAGGTGAAAGAAATTGCAGATATTATAATCGGCAACAACAATGATGATAGCGTTGTAAAATTTATTGAAAAAGATAACTAAAAAAAGTCGGTGTGAACACTAAATAGTTCACACCGACTTATATTTTTATTCTTTTTTAAGTTGTTTGAACACCTGATTGCCATAGACAGCCGTACCCGTTATGAGTACACCTTGAATGATACTTTCAGGCGAAACACCTATTATTGCAACTGCACCTACAATGCCAAAGAACAACAATATGATTGGTATGTATTTATCAGGTATTTTCTCTGTATTTTTAATAATCATTCCAATTATATTGAGCACCGGAATCATTAAAAGTGCGTTTTCTGAAATATATTCTATCATCATATCCTCCTATGCTAAAAACATATTCACAAGCACACCACAAATAGCACCTACAAGGGCAACAACCACCCTATCCCACAACCAACCAGGACGCTTTTTGAGAGTTTCTATGCTCTCTTTCATTTCGCCCAAAGTAAGAAGCATACTATCGAGTTTTGTGTTACTGGACACTTGTGAAAGCGTTACATCATTGACTTTTTTATAGAGAATTTTAATGTCAGCTTCTGCCGTATCGAGCCTATGATTTATTACTTCAAAATCTGACATCGCACTACCTCATATCATAACGGTCAACAAATCCCGTCACATATTTTGACATTGGTTTTCTCTCAACATTCGAGAGTGAATTTGTAATTCTGTATCGCCCCTCAAAATAGATAGCATCATAAATGTAATATGTGCCACTTATATAATTTGAGACCCTGTCAGTATAAGCCGAACTATAAAGTTTTGCGTTTTTGAGCACTACTTTCTGCCCTGCATTAAAGCCTCGCTTTGCAGGTTCAACGGGAATTTCTTTGCCATATCCGTTAAGACCATTATATTTCATAATTGAAGGATAGTTCTTATATGACTCATTCAAATCCACGTTGGTATCAATTCCGTCGACCTTGCCTTTTGATTTTTTTTGCCAGATTCCATAAGGTTTTTTAAAAGTTGGTTTGTCAGTCCATTGTGCAAGCCAGATGTCATATTTCTTGAAAATCTCATCAGTAAAATAGTTGTTCAACCAATAGAGATTTGCATAAATACAGACATAATAGCCATAGCTTTCCATCCTATCACAAAAGGCTTTTGCAATAGCTGAAACCTTTTCTTTACCGAGAACTGCTATCCTGTTTTCTTCCATATCATAGGCTATCGGATATTCAAACTTTTTGCCCTTGATTACAGAATAGCACCAATCCGCTTCTTTAATTGCTTCTTCAGGTGTTGTTGCATAAGCATAATGATAAGCCCCCACTGCCACGCCCACTTCTTTGGCGTGTTTATAGTTATATTCAAAAAATTTATCTTTATATGATGAGCCCCATCCAAAACTTGAACGAAGCATTGCAAACTGGATACCTGCATTTTTGACCTTTGACCAGTTGATTTCACCTTGCCATTTGGATACATCTATTCCTTTATAAGCTGTCAAGCTTATCATCTCCTTTATAATAATTTTTAAGTGTGTCTGCAGTTTCGCGAAGTTCTCTTTTGATTTCATAAAATTTTTGCAAATTTGATTTCAGTTCGCAAACTGCATTATTATCCCCCATCTTTTCAGCCTTTTTTATGTCGTCTTTACATTTGTCTATAAAATATTGTTGCGTTTCAATATGTTTTTCATACTCTCGCCCAAGTTCAACCAAAGTCATATTTTTAATTTTCAATGCAATCTCCTTCAATGAATTTTAAAAAATCCGAAACAGAATATCGTTGCACATCATCTTCGTAAATGAGTACATATTTAAAATATTTCTCAACTTTTTTCTTGGCATTATTTAAGTTTCTATAAATACTGGCTCTCGAAAGTTTATATTTCTCTGCTATTTCTTCAACTTTTAATTCTTTACCCCAAAAATCAAGAACAAGCTCTTTTTCTAAACAACTTAACTCATTTTCTATAACCTTTTTCACTATGCCCAGAATATTTCTTTTTCTGTTGAAGACAATATAACCCACACCATTTTTAATTTCGTCTTTATTTACTAACTCAAAATTTTCTGTCAAAAATGCATATTCATCTACAGCAAGTTCCGTTATTTGACCATTGAAGTGCAATAGCTATTCCTCCTTTTTTTGAAAAAAATAAAGAACGTCACCATTTGGACATTCTTTTTCTTATCGTTTTTGCCGAACATTTGTTCGCCCTGCAATTACTATTTTAGCAATATATTTTTAAGTTGTCAATATTTTGTTTAACAAAATAAAAAAGACGAGAACTTTTCAGTTCTCGTCTATAATATCAAAATTATGTTATGTAAAAATTATTCAGCATCTTCGCTCTTTTTTCTTGTGAGAACAAGTGCTGCACCAGCTACAAGTGCTACTGTTGCAACTGCAACAACTGATGTGTCACCTGTGTCAGGTGTTTGTGAAGGACCGTTGTTAAGAGTTGTTGGTTCGCTTGGCCATGTTGTATTTGGATCAGTTGTTGGCTCATCTTCTCCGCCATCACCGAAAAGAATGTCACCAAGACCGCCAAGAACACTAAGAATTGTGTCAAGGAAGCTACCTGCACTGCCCGAATCATCTCCATCTTCTTCAAGAGTTGAAGATTCTTCACTTGGAACTGTTGGTGCAAGGTTACCGTCTGCAGGGTTGCCAATAAAACCGTCAGTGTTTATATCAAGGTTTTCTTCAACTTCATATTCCCATTCAGCTTCATCCAAGCCCCAGCCTTTTTCTGCTATCAACTTGTCGTCAACTGCATTCAATACTGCTTTTGATTCAACACCCTCTGGAACTACATCATCTACAGCCTTATCAAGTGCCGCATAGAAAAGTGCTTTTGAAGCAGGCATATTTGCAACGATAGTTGTTATTTTATCGTCATCAGCAATAGTATCATCAGTAAGAACTTCTGTATAATAGCTTACCCATGCATCATAATCAGCGTCTGCTGCTGGAGCTACGGCTGCGAATGCACAAACGCTCATTGAAAGAACAAGAGCAATTGCAACTACAAATGAAATAACTTTTTTCATAACAATTTTTCCTTTCAAATAAAAACCGATATTGAGGCAATTACACCTCTATTCCTAGTCATTATACAATATGATTTTTTAAAAGTCAATATTATATCAATACATTTTATTTTCATTTTTTGCAAATTTTGATGATTTTTTCTTTGAAAAATTTATAGTACCTCGAGAAAAAATAATATTGTGGAGGTGAAACTATGTTTTTTAAGAAAAATAACAAACAAAAAAGCATTGACGCTCGAAAGCGAATTGAGAAAATGACCGCTGAAATTTCAGAAATATGGACCAGTGAAGAAAATGCCAAGCAGTTTGATGCAAATGGATGGTACACAGGCAATCCACAGGACGCCATTGTCCCTGAACAAGATGCAGACGACTTATAAAATGCAAAATGCAAAGTGCAAAATGCAAAATTTTTGTTTCTATATATTATATTGTATATAAAAAGTGAAAAAACTATTGATTTTTATAAAATTGTGTGTTATATTCTCTATGGTAAGAATATTGGTATTGACAGAGAGTGGGGCGACCCGCTCTCTTGAATTTATATGGAACTTTTTTCAAAAATAAAATATCAGGAGGTTTTTATGAAGAAAAACACCGCCGCAGTAGTGTGGGATATCGCAAAGCCTATCGCAGACGAATTAGGCCTCATTCTTTGGGACGTTAAGTTTGTCAAAGAAGGTGCTCGTTGGTATCTTCGCATTACTATTGACAAAGAGGATGGCGTAACAATCGATGATTGTGTTGATATGCACCACGCAATTGACAAGCCACTTGACGATGCTGACCCAATTGAACAGGCATATAACTTGCAGGTTCAATCCCCTGGCATTGAGCGTGAGCTCACCCGTGATTTTCACTTCGAAGCATATATGGGTGAAAAAATTATGGTAAGACTTATCAAAGCATTCGAAGGCAAGAGAGAATACAAGGGCATTCTTACTGCTTTTGATAAAGAAGGCGTAACCATTGCTCTGGATGAAGAAACAGAGCTTAATATTAAATATAAAGAAGCATCTTGGATTAAAGCCGACGATTTTGAAGGCATCGGCGACATTGACTAAGATAGTTTAGGAGGTTTTTGGAAAAATGGCAAAGGCAAAAGCAAAAAAGAATGAATTTAAAGAATTTTTCGAAGCTGTTGAATTGATGGCTAACGAAAAAGGTATTGATGTTGATTATCTCTATGAAAGAATCGCAAACGCTATCGTTGTTGCTCTTAGAAGAGACTACGGCGGAAAAGATGTTGTTTCTTGTTTAATCGACGCTGAAAAGCAAACAATTAAAGTAGTTGTTACTCTCAACATCGTTGACGAAATTGACGATTATGACACAGACATTCTCGTTGAAGATGCAAAAGCTTATCGCGAAGATGCAAAAGCTGGCGAAGTGCTTGAAATTGAAAAGAGCACAATGGAATTCGGCAGAATTGCTGCTCAAACTGCAAAGCATGTTATCCGTCAGGGCATCAAAGAAGCGGAACGCGGACAGGTAATCAGAGAATTTCAGTCAAAGAGCCGTGACCTTGTAACAGCAAAGGTGAGCCGTATTGACCCAATCAATGGTAATGTTACTCTTGAAATCGGCAAGGGCACAGCAGTTCTTCCAAAAAGCGAACAGGTGCCAAATGAAACATTCGTTGAAGGTGAACTTACAAAGGTTTATATTGTTGAAGTTAAAGACACAGACCGTGGACCAAGAGTTATGATTTCAAGAACTCATTCAGGTCTTGTAAAGAGACTTTTCGAGCAAGAAGTTCCTGAAATATATGACGGACTTGTTACTATCCATTCAGTTTCTCGTGAAGCAGGCGCAAGAACAAAGATGGCTGTCAGCAGCTCTGATGAAAATGTTGACCCAATTGGCGCTTGTATCGGTCAACGCGGTGCTCGTGTAAACAACATTGTTGAAGTGCTCGGCGGCGAAAAAATTGATATTGTTAAATACAGTGACGACCCAGCAGAATTCATCGGTGCAGCTTTAGCACCTGCAAATGTTCTCAGCGTTGAAATCACTGATGAAGAGAAAAAGACTTGTCAGGTTACTGTGCCTGACCACCAACTTTCACTTGCTATCGGCAACAAGGGTCAAAACGCTCGTCTTGCTGCAAAGCTTACAGGTTGGAATATTGACATTAAACCCGAAAGTGGTTTCTACGAAGGCTAATTAATAAAACTAAAAGGAGGCATAAGCAATGAAGCAAAAGAAAATTCCAATGCGCAAGTGCAATGGTTGTGGTGAACAGAAACCTAAAAAAGAACTTGTCAGAATAGTGAAAAGTCCTAATGGTGAAGTTTCTCTTGACCTTACAGGCAAGGCTTCTGGCAGAGGCGCATATATTTGCAACAATGCCGATTGTCTTCAGAAAGCCAGAAAATCACACAGGATTGACAAAGCCTTTGAAATTGCGATTCCTGACGAAGTTTATGAACAGATGTTGACGGAGATTTCAAAAAATGAACAATGATTTAAAAGGTATTCTCGGTCTTTGCAGACGAGCAGGAAAAATGTCGTTGGGGCACGATGCCGCAGTCACATCAATAAAGCAACGAAAAGCATTTCTTGCCATCACCTGTTCTGATGCGTCTGATAGACTCAAAAAAGAAATCGCAGATGAATGCGGATTTGATGCAAGAAAAACCAAGTTCTTAACAGCAGATTTCACAATGCAAGATTTAAGTCTTGTAATCGGCAAAAAAGCTGGTGTTTTCACAATTGATGAAGAGAATTTCGCAAATAGGCTTTATACTATTTTAACGGGAGGTCACGAGTATGACAAAAAAATATAAAGTACATGAACTTGCAAAAGATTTTGATATTCAAAGCAAGTATGTTATAGAAAACCTTTCAAAGCATTTTGAAGGTGAAAAGAAGTCACAGACAGCTCTTGACGAAAAAGAACTCGACTTTCTTTTCGATATAATCACAAAAGACAACTCTGTTGAAAGTTTTGACGCATATTTTAATGCTGTTCCAAAAGAAAAACCAAAAGCAGAGAAAAAAGAAGCTCCTGCTCCAAAAGCAGATAAAGCTCCACAAAAATCAAAGAAAGATGCTCCTGCAGTTGCTCCAGCAAAACCTTCTCAAGAGCCGCCAAAGAAGAAAGAAAAAGACCCTTCTAAACCAATGCAGGCTCGCACAAAGGGTGAAAAGCGCACAATCGACACAAGAGCAAACTCTTTTGACGCTGAAAAATACAACGAAAAATATGAAAATATTGCTCCTGCTAACACACACAACAGCGATAATATGGTTAAAAAGCAGAAGCTTAAACAGAAAAGCCAGCAATACCGTAAACAAGGTATGAGAAGTGGCAAAAAAGAAACAGAAGCAGAAAGACTTCAGAGAATTGCAGCAGAAAGAGCAAAGAAACCACCTGTAATCACAGTTGGTGACGAAATCACAGTTGGTGAACTTGCATCTCGTCTTAAAATGACTGCAGCTGAAGTTATCAAGAAACTCTTTACTCTTGGTATGATGGTTTCTGTTAACGAAGTTATCGACTATGACACAGCCGAAATCGTTGCAACTGAACTTGGTGCAAAGGTTAATCGTGAAGTTGTTGTTACTATCGAAGAAAGAATTATCGACGACTCAGAAGACGATGAAGAAAACCTTGTAACTCGTGACCCTGTTGTAGTTGTTATGGGACACGTTGACCACGGTAAGACTTCTCTCCTTGACGCTATTAAAAACACAAATGTTACTGCTACTGAAGCTGGTGGTATTACTCAGCACATTGGTGCTTACAGAGTAAACCTTAACGGTCAGTACATCACATTCCTTGACACACCTGGTCACGCGGCTTTCACATCAATGCGTGCTCGTGGTGCTAAGGCTACTGACGTTGCTATTCTTGTTGTTGCTGCTGACGACGGTATTATGCCACAGACAATTGAGGCTATTAACCACGCAAAAGCTGCTGAAGTTGACATTATTGTTGCTATTAACAAGATGGATAAACCAGGCACAACTGTTGATAAGATTATGCAACAGCTTACAGAGCATGGTCTTGTTCCTGAAGAATGGGGCGGCGACATTATCTGTGTTCCTGTTTCTGCAAAGACACATATGAACATTGATAAACTTCTTGAAAATGTTCTTCTCACAGCAGAAATGAGAGAACTCAAAGCTAATCCAAACAGAGCGGCTAAAGGTATTGTTATTGAAGCTCGTCTTGATAAAGGTAAAGGACCTGTTGCAACACTTCTTGTTCAAAACGGTACACTTCATTCAGGTGATATTGTTGTTGCAGGCACTGCAGTTGGTCGTGTCCGTGTTATGGTTGACGACAAACACCGTTCAATCAAGGAAGCTGGTCCATCAGTTCCTGTTGAAATTATGGGTCTTGATGAAGTTCCACAGTCAGGTGATGTATTTAACGCAGTTTCTGACGAAAGACTTGCTCGTGAACTTGTAGAACAAAGAAAGCAAGAAAAGAAAGAAGAACAGTTCAATCAATATCAGAAGGTTACTCTTGACAACTTGTTCTCATCAATCAATGCAGGTAAAATCAAGACTCTCAACATTATTGTTAAGGCTGACGTTCAGGGTTCTGTTGAAGCAGTTAAGCAGAATCTTGAAAAGCTCTCTAATGAAGAAGTTCAGGTTAAAGTTATTCACGGTGGTGTTGGTGCAGTTAGCGAATCAGACATTATGCTTGCTAACGCGTCAAACGCTATTATCGTTGGTTTCAACGTTCGTCCTGACCCTGTTGCTACTGAAATTGCAGAGCGTGACGGCGTTGATATGAGAATGTATCGTATTATCTATGACTGTATTGAAGAAATTGAAGACGCGATGAAGGGTATGCTTGCACCTAAATTCCGTGAAGTATTACTTGGTCGTATTGAAGTTCGTAATGTATTCAAACTTTCATCAGTCGGTATGGTTGCAGGTTCTTATGTTCAAAACGGTAAAGTGACAAGAAACGCACAAATCCGTGTTGTTCGTGACGGTATTGTTATTGCAGAAGACTCAATCTCATCACTTAAGAGATTTAAGGATGACGTTAAGGAAGTAGCATCAGGCTATGAATGTGGTATTGGTCTTAACAAGTTCAATGACGTTAAAGAAGGCGACATTTTTGAAGCTTTCATTATGGAGGAATATAGAGACTAATGGCAGGATATAGAACAGGTAGAGTTGCTGAAGATATCAAGCGCGAAATAGTTGCTATTATTCGTGAACTCAAAGACCCAAGAGTGAGAGATAAAATTCTCACTGTTGTTCGTGTTGATGTCAGTTCTGACCTTTCATTTGCAAAAGTTTATGTCAGCTCAATGAGTGGCATCCAAGATGCAAAAGAAGCAGTTAAAGGGCTTACATCTGCAACTGGTCTTATTCGTCGCGAAGTTGGTAGCAAACTTCATCTTCGCAAAACTCCCGAGCTCAAATTTATCGCAGACGATTCAGTTGAGCACGGTATGGAAATATTCAAAAAAATCGAAAGTACACATATCACTGACGAGGACGAAATATGATAAAAATTGATGTTAAAGAGTGCGTATCACTTTTAAAAGAATATGATAATTATCTTATTCTCACACATCGCAATCCCGACGGTGACACTTTGGGCAGTGCTTTTGCACTGCATCGTGCATTGTCAAAACTTAATAAAAAATCAATGGTACGTTGTGGCGACCCCATACATCCAAAATATTCTTATCTTTGGGATGGAATTGACAACGACGAAATTGAATTTGATAAAATCATTGCAGTTGACGTTGCTGACAAAAAGCTTTTAGGTGAAGATTTTGAAGCAAAATATGGCAACAATGTGTTTTTATGCATTGACCATCACCTTTCAAACCGTGAATATGCAGAAAATCTTCTTTTAGAAGACCGAGCTGCAGCAGCGATGATTATCTATGAAATCGTTTGTGAAATGGGCATTGAATTCACACCAGAAATTGCAAACTGTGTTTATACAGGGCTTGCAACTGACACAGGTTGTTTCTTGTTCTCAAACACAACACCAACAGTTCATAGAATTGCAGCAGATGTTATGGAAAAAGGTGCTGATTACACCTTTATCAATCGTCTTATGTTTGAAACAAAAACATTATCTTATTTAAGACTTGAACAGATGGCTGTTTCATCTATCGAATCTCATTTTGATGGTAAATGTGCAATTATGATGGTTACTCGCAAAATGATTGAAGAGAGTGGTTCAAGTGCATCTGATTGTGATGGTATTGCGGCAATCCCACGAAAAATTGAAGGCGTAAAAATTGCAGTTACTATTCGTGAGCGTCACGACGGTAGTTATAAGGTTTCACTTAGAACGGTTGAGCCTTATGATGCTGCGAAAATCTGTGCTAACTTCGGTGGTGGTGGTCATCACGCTGCGGCAGGTTGTGATTTTAACTGCTCAATCGACGAAGTTAAGAGCGCATTACTTAAAGTTATAAAGGAAGAACTTGAATGACGGGTATAATTTGTCTTGACAAACCAAAAGGTATGTCATCATTTATGGCAGTAAAACGAGCATCTCGCATTCTCGGTGTCAAAAAAGCAGGGCACACAGGCACTCTAGACCCAATGGCAACCGGTGTGCTTGTGGTTATGCTTGGTCATTCAACCCGTTTCATTGAACTTTTACCCGAACACAAGAAAAGTTACACAGCAAGGGTAAAGTTAGGTATTACTACTGATACGCTTGATATTACGGGTGAAATCTTAACTAGGTCCCCCGTTTCTGTTACAGAAGAACAATTATTATCTGTTGCTAATGGGTTCAAAGGTGAGATTTTACAAACACCACCGATGTATTCAGCTCTCAAAAAAGACGGTGAACGCCTTTATGACCTTGCACGAAAAGGCATTGAAATCGAGCGCGAGCAAAGACAAATCACAATAGAGAATTTAAAAATCTATGATTTTGACGGAATAGAATTTTCAATGGATGTCACCTGCTCTGCAGGTACATATATCCGTTCACTTTGTGATGATATTGGTCGCGAGTTGGGCTGTGGCGCAGTTATGACTGAACTCCGTCGCACAAGTGCTAACGGCTTTTCAATCGAAACTGCCGTAACCCTTGAAGAGTTAGAATCTCTTGTTAATGAAAACAATATTCAAAGTGTTCTCACATCTGTTGAAGATGCACTTTTGAGTTATAATGAAATTACTGTCACAAAGCCCCAAGCAAATCGTTTTCATAACGGTGGTAGCTTGGCTTATGACAGATTGCACGGCAACTACCCTATCGGTATTTATCGTGTTTATTCACCCGACAGTAAGCTTTTGGGTCTGGGTGAAATTAAAGAAGAAAAGGGAGACCTTGAAGTCAGGAGGGTGCTTGTTTCTGATGAATAAAATTGCATTGGCCCTTGGCACCTTTGATGGCTTGCACAAAGGTCACTTGAATGTATTAAAAACTACTAAAAAATTTGCTTTTGATGGTTTCGTGCCGTCCGTCCTTCTTTTTGACTGTCATCCACAGGTCGCAGTCAAAGGATATGCACCACCAATGCTTATCACAAAAGAAGACAAAGAAGAATCAATAAAAAAAATGGGGCTTTTGCCTATTCCAATAAGTTTTGAAGAAATTCGAAATCTTACTCCTGAAGAGTTTGTCAAAGATATTCTTATTGACAAACTCGGTGTAGGCGCAGTAATTAGCGGTGACAACTTCCATTTTGGCAAAAACGGACAGGGCAACAGCGAAATTCTTGCAAAACTTTGCGAAAAACATGATATTATCTATAAAAAAGCAGAAAATGTTTCTTATGACGGTCAGCTAATCAGTTCAACCCGAATAAGAAACGCGCTTGAAAATGGTAATATCCACGATGCAAATGAAATGCTTGGTAGAAAATTCTCTTATGATTTTCTTGTGGTTGAGGGTAACAAAATCGGTAAGAAATATTTTGGCTTCCCAACCATAAACCAACATTTCCCAGTTGATTTTATCAACTTAAAGCACGGTGTTTATGCATCGCAATCAAATGTTGACGGAATAGTTTATCCGTCAGTTACAAACTTTGGTTGTCACCCCACAATCGGCGGTGATAAGGTGCTTTCAGAAACTTGTATTTTAGGTTTTGACGGTGACCTTTATAACCAAAGAATTAAGGTTGAGTTGCTCTCATTTATTCGTGGTGAGAAAAAATTCGACTCAAAAGATGAATTAAAAGAGCAAATCGACAAAGACAGTAAATTAGCTGTTGAAATCTTCAACACTAAAAATATAAATTTAAAATGAAAGGGATATGTTTTATGAATCAATTTTACAAAGCTTATTGCAGAGTTTTCCAAAAGGTTATGTTTATAGCTGAATGCTTTATGCCATGGGGCGAGCCATTTATGCTCACAGGTCCTGGCAGCATTCGTAAGCTTCCTAACCTTATCAAAGAAAAAGGACTTAAGAAAGTTCTTATCGTAACTGACAAGGGTCTTACTTCTCTCGGACTTCTCAACTCTCTTTATGAAGAAATGGATAACGCAGGTGTTGAGTATGTAGTTTATGACGGCACTCAGCCAAACCCAACAATCGAAAACATTGAAGAAGCAAAAGATATGTATAATGCTAACGGTTGTCAGGGTATTATCGCATTCGGCGGTGGCTCACCAATGGACTGTGCAAAGATTGCAGCAGCAAGAGTTGTTAAACCAAATCAGCCAGTTGAAAAAATGCGTGGTCTTATGAAGATTCTTCGTCCACTTCCACCATTCTTTGCAGTTCCAACAACAGCAGGTACAGGTTCTGAATGTACTCTCGCAGCAGTTGTCTCAAACTCAAAGACTCACGAAAAAAATGCTTGTAACGACCCATTCCTTCGTCCAAGATTTGCAGTGTTTGACCCTGAACTTACAGTTGGTCTTCCACCACACATCACATCAACAACAGGTATGGACGCTCTTACACACGCTGTTGAAGCATACATAGGCAAATCAAATGTTAAATCAACAACAAACTATGCTGAAAAGGCAACAAAGATGATTTTTGAAAACCTTGAAACAGCATACACAGACGGTAAAAATATTGAAGCAAGAAACAATATGCTTCTCGCTTCTTACTATGCAGGTATGGCATTCACTCGTGCTTATGTTGGTTATGTTCACGCAGTTGCACACAACCTTGGTGGTCAGTATGGTATCCCTCACGGTCTTGCAAATGCAGTTATTCTTCCTGTAATGCTCGAGTCTTACGGCAGTGCAGTTTATGGCTCACTCTCAAAGCTTGCTGACCTTGTTGGCATCAAGGGCGATAGCGAAGAAGCAAAAGCAAAGGCATTCATTGCAGAAATCTATGCTATGAATGAAAGAATGGGTATTCCAAAGGGCTTTGCACAGATTCAGGAAAAGGATATTCCTATTATTGTAGAGCGTGCACTTAAAGAAGGTAACCCACTCTACCCAGTACCAGTAATCTACGGTGAAGAAGAAATGACAGCAATTGTTAAGTCATTAATGATTACAGAATAATAAATACATAAAATTAAGCCACTCAATTGAGTGGCTTTTTTGTTTGACAAATTCAAATTTGTTAAAAAATTAAGGTGGGGCTTTCCCCCACCTTATATTGCAAACTATTCAATTATTTCTTCAACTGTTTCCGCCATAATTTCTTCAACGATTTCTTTTGTCTTTTCTTCGATTGACTCTTCTGTTGTTGTAATAATCTCTTCAACTTGTTCCAAGATTTCTTCAACCTTTTTCTCGTTGATTTCTGCCAAAACTTCAGGGTCTGGCAACTCATCAATTGCAGGCACAACTGGTGCTGTTACCTCTTTGTGAAGTTCAACTTTTTCGTTAAGCCAGTTTATAATATCCTCATATACTTCTTGACGATTTGTTTCGTTGAGAATTTCGTGACGAGCATCTTCATAAAGCTTCATTGTAACATTTTTGTGTCCTGTCTTTTTAAGCTTTTTATAAACTTCTTCGACGCCCTTGCCATAGTCACCTATTGGGTCTTTTGAGCCTGAAAGCATTAAAATATGCATACTGAGTGGTACCGAGTTGAACCAACGGCGTGATGACACCTGCTTCAAGAGAGTGAACAAAGCTCTCATACCGCTGACAGTATATTTATATCCACAAAGGTCGTCTGCGATAAACTGGTCCACTTCTTCTTCGTCGCGAGATACCCAGTCACAAGGTGTTCTCTTCTCTGTTCTTCTGTTATATGCGCCAAAAGCGATAGTATCAATCAGTTCTGAACGGTGCATTGGTCCGTTCTGTTTGATATATGTATTTGCAAGCTGAATGCCAATTCCAACTGCTGAATTTTCACCACTTGTACCTGTATAGATTACACCGTCAAGCAAATAGCCATATTTTGCTGTGTATTTTCGAGCAATAAGAGAGCCCATTCCGTGACCTAACATAAAGAATGGCAAATCAGGATATTCACTCTTAATTATATCTGTCAAAGTTTTCAAATCTTCAACAAAATGCTCTTCACCATCAGTTTCACCGAAAAAGCCAAGCATATCACGGTCTGTTATTGATGCGCCGTGACCAATATGGTCGCTGACGAAAACTGCATAACCCTCTTTGCAAAGTTCAAGAGCAAAGCGAGCATAACGGTTTGAATATTCAGCCATACCGTGAGAAATCTGCACAACGCCCTTTATTGAGCCATAGTCAATAGGCGCTGCACTTTGAGCATATATATCGCATAGTCCCGAATGTGACGGAAAACTATATTCCTTTGTTAAGAATTCCAAAAAATCACCTACAAAATTTGATAATATATTCTACCATATATGAAACAAAAAATCAAATCGTTGAAAACGGCCACAAATTATGTTAGAATTTAAGCATTCGGGGGCATAGCTCACCTGGGAGAGCGTTTGAATGGCATTCAAAAGGTAGTCGGTTCGAGTCCGATTGTCTCCACCAAAAGAAAAGGAATTCTCGTTTGAGAATTCCTTTTTTGTTTATTTGTTTGCAATTTTTGCAATACTTTCTTCAAGCATTGCGAGTTTTTCGTTGTACTTTGCAAGTTTTTCGCGTTGTTCGTTAACGAGTGCTTCAGGTGCTTTTGCAACGAATTTTTCGTTATTAAGTTTACCTGAAACAAATGCGATTTCTTTAAGCACACCTGCTTTTTCTTTTTCAAGTCTTTCAAGTTCAGCCTTGAAATCAACGAGTTCGTCAAGTGGAATAAAAAGTCTTGCATCTTCTGTGATGATAGCAACAGCTTCATCATTTTCATAGCCCTTAACGAGTTCAACTTCAGAAGCTGAAGCGAGTCTTACAAAGAAGTTTGCGCCCTCTGAGAAAGTCTTTTCATAAGCAGTTTCAATGAAAATCTTTGCTTTCTTTGATGGCGGAACATTCATTTCTGCACGACGGTTACGAACAGCCTTGATTGCAGTCATAACTCTTTCCATTTCTGTTTCGTCAGCCTTGAATGAAAGGTCTTCGCTAAATACAGGCCATTCCGAAATCATAATTGAGTCACCGTCGTGTGGAAGTGTCTGCCAGATTTCTTCTGTAATGAATGGCATAAACGGATGTAAGAGTTTAAGAGTATTTGACATTACATAAACGAGAACTGCTTTAACAGTTGCCTTTGCAGTTGCACATTCACCGTTAAGACGGATTTTTGCAATTTCGATATACCAGTCGCAGAATACGTCCCAGATAAAGTCGTAAAGTTTCTGTACAGCAAGACCTAATTCAAACTTTTCAAGTGAATCAGTAACATCCTTTACAAGGTCATTATACTTACTTAAAATCCATTTATCTTCGATAGCAAGGTTCTTTGGCACATATGGTGCATATTCGTTTTCATCAAGATTCATAAGGATGAAACGAGCAGCATTCCAGATTTTGTTAGCGAAGTTACGACTTGCCTCAACCTTTTCGTCAGAGAAACGCATATCGTTTCCGGGGCTGTTACCTGTTGCAAGAGTAAATCTCA
>CALBNX010000068.1 GCA_937896885.1 uncultured Clostridia bacterium | reverse complement strand
TTTATCGAGATAACACCCATGTGTCTTTAAAGCCTCCTCCCTGTGAAGAATTAACTACGAATGAATTTGCATCTTTTGAAAACCTTGTAAGCCCCGATTTCCAGACAACAGGTTCTTCACCCGTCAACACAAATGCTCGCAAATCTGCTTTACGCTCTGTCCAAGCGCCATTTTCAACAACTTTAAGGTCATTGAATTGGATAACTTCTTGGGCTATAAATCGGCGTGGCTCTTTTTGAATGAGTTTCTTTAATTCATAAACCTTTTCAAGAGATAACTCGCTACCGAAAACAACACCATATCCACCCGATTCAGCAACATCCTTAATAACGAGCTTCTGAATGTTATCAAGTACATATTTCATATCTTCTTCGTAGAACGGCAAATATGTTGGTGCATTTGAAAGAATTGGTTCTTCACCTAAATAATATTTAATCATTGCAGGCACATAGTAATAAATACCCTTATCGTCTGCAACAGAGTTACCCGGCGCATTAACAAGTGCCACATTGCCCGCTCTGTAAGCATCCATAATATGTGGAACACCTAAGAGCGAATCTGCACGAAAAGTCATCGGGTCCATAAAGTCGTCGTTTATTCTGCGATAAACTGCACCAACTCGCTGACGCTTGCCTGAATATTCGTTGTAGTAAAGCACATTGCCTTCAACAAACAAATCCTGTGGCATCGCAAAAACTGCCCCTGTTTTTTCTGCTAAATATGAGTGTTCAAAGAAAGCAGAATTAAATCGACCGGGAGTAAGCACAACATTAATTCCACCCGTATTGACATAGTTGAGAGCATCACGGAGCAAATCACCATAATTACGGTTATCAACAACTGTGTTTACACGGAAAGTGTCAGGACTCGCCCTACGGCAAAGTTCTCGTGCAATCATTGGATATGACGCACCCGATGGCACACGAAGATTATCTTCAAGGACATGCCAGCGCATATCGTTGCCTTGCACAAGGTCGATACCTGAAATGTGAGCAAAAACATCCTTTGGTGGTACTGCGCCCTCACACTCCATCATATATCCCGCTGCACCATAGACAAATTCTTCAGGGATAATTTTATCTTTGATAATCTGTTTTTTAGTATAGATATCTTTAAGAAAAATATTGAGAGCCTTTACTCGCTGTTTAAGACCGCGTTCAAGATATTCAAATTCATCCTTTGAAATGATACGTGGTACTGCATCAAATGGAAAAAGACGCTCATTGAACACATTGTTTTTGTAAATGCCGAATTTAACGCCATATCGTGCTAAAAGTCGGTTGATTTCATCTGTATGCTCTATAAGTCCGTACAATTTTTTCACTCCCGAAATTCAAATAAAATTATACAATTATATTATAGACTTTTTGAGAGTTTAAGTAAATGAGAGAAATCAACAAATATATTGGTGTTTTTTTGACAATATAGCTATTATGTAGAGAACACCACCAAGCGAAGCAAAAACCTCCCAAGCTTTCACTTGAGAGGTTAGTTGTTATTCAATAGGTTTTGATATTTCAACCCATTCTTTATAGTTTGAATATTTCTCTAATTCGGGAATTGTCAGTTCAATAGCACTATTTGAGCCACCAACTGCTGGAAAAACTGTTTCAAATCGTTTCAATGACTCGTCAAGATAAACATTTACACCATCTTTGATACCGAATGGACAAACTCCGCCGATTTGATGACCTACATATTCTTCCAATTGTTCAGGTGACATCATTTTTGCTTTTGCGTGGAAGAAACCCTTATATTTTGAGTTATCAACCTTTACATCCCCTGCCATAAGTATGAGAATTGGTTGTTCACCCACCATAAATGACAAAGTTTTTGCAATTCTTGCGCCCTCAACGCCTAAAGCCTGTGCTGCGAGTTCAACTGTCGCGCTTGAAACAGAGAATTCCTGTACTCTATCTTCCATACCGAATTGGCGGAAATATTCTCTGCCTTTTTCAATAGACATTCTTAATCATCCTTAAAAATATGGGCGAGTCTCCTCGCCCAATTTGTTTTTATTAGTTAATTTCTGAAAGCTTAACAGGTCTGCCTTCATTTGCTGATTTTTCAGCAGCAAGAGCAATCTTAACTGACTGTAAACCTGCGTGAATACCAACAGGAGTTTCTTTGTCGTTTACACAGCAGTCAACAAACTGTCTAACTTCTTCTGCGAATGAGCCCATATATCTTTCAAGGAAGAAATAAAGTGGTTTTTCGCCCGTTACACCGTTAGCATCTGAAACGATAGCAGTTGAAAGTGTATCGTTAGCTGTTGCAACCATACCCTTTGAGCCGAAAAGCTCTGCTCTCTGGTCGTAACCATACATAGCCTGACGAGAGTTGTCGATAACTGCAAGAGCTCCATTAGCCATCTTCATTGAGATGATAGCTGTATCGAAGTCACCGTATTCACGGATTGAAGGATTGATAAGAGCATCTGCATAAACATAAAGTTCTTCAACATCGCTGTTTGTAAGGAAGCAAGCCATATCGAAATCGTGAATTGTCATATCAAGGAAGATGCTTGCTGCACAGTAGCCAACAGGTGGTGCCTGTGGGTCGCGTGATGTGATTTTAAGAATCTGTGCTTCACCGATTTTGCCTTCGTCATAAGCCTTACGAACCGCTGCAAAGTTATGGTCAAAACGACGATTAAAACCAACTTGGAATTTAACTTCTGGATGAGCTTTAAGAGCATCTGCGATTTCAAGAATCTTATCTACTGTATTTGCAAGAGGCTTTTCACAGAAAACGTGTTTGCCTGCATTGATTGCTTCAATTGAAATTGGAGCGTGAGTGTCAGTTGATGAGCAAACAAGAACTGCATCAATGTCCTTATCTTCAATGATTTTTGTGTAATCTGTGTAGATTTTTTCCACACCAAAGCCTTCGCAGAAAGCCTTTGTTTCGTCGTTCATAAATGGGTCTGCAATAGCAACAACCTCAGCACCCTTAACGTGATATGAAATTGATTCAAGGTGCACCTTACCAATACGGCCAGCACCGATAATACCGATTTTAAGCATAATAATTTCTCCTTTGTATTTTTTGAATCCCTCACCGTCTTCGACGGTCCCCCTCCCTTTGACAAGGGAGGCTTTTAAGGGAATACCTTATTTAATAAAATTTTTAGAGATTTTTTCGTCAGACAAGGCACACAAAACCCTTAATTTGTAAGATTTTTCTTGCAAGACAATGTGGCAGAGGCGAAGCTGTATCAGGTATACCGCGAGCCGAAAGCCACGAAG
>CALBNX010000067.1 GCA_937896885.1 uncultured Clostridia bacterium | reverse complement strand
CTACCCTTTTCAGCAATACCAACACCTGTAAGGTTGATGTCGAGAAGTTTGCCAAGTTTGACAGGGAGAATTGCGCCACCTTCGTCAAGAACTGCTTCAAGGTGAACACCTTTTTCTTTAAGATATGCTGCAATCTGTTTTGCACCGTTATCAGGTGCTGCAACAACTTCTTCGTTGTGACCAAGACAAATGAAAATCGAACGCTTTGGTTGATAACCCTCATTAATGAGTTCTTCCATACACTCCATTACTGCAATAAGATGGTTTTTCATATCCATAGCACCTCTGCCCCAGATAAATTCACCATCATTATATCCGCTGAATGGCTCGTGCTCCCAATCCTGCTCTGTGCCTGCTGTAATCGGCACAACATCCTGATGAGCAAGCATTGCAATACCATCAAGACTTGGGTCACTACCTGTCCATTCAAAAACAAGACTTGCATCTGCAACCTTTGTTTTTGTCATAGTTTTATGCACAAGTGGGAATCTTTCTTCTAAAAATGCGTGGAACTTATCAAACTCATTCCAGTCAACAAGCTCACGGTCATAGTTAGAAATTGTCTTGATTTTAATTGCATCACTTAAATCTTGACAATATTTTTCCATATTAACCATTTCAGGTTCGAGTTTTTGATTTTCTGACTTTTTCTCTTTAAAGAAAATTGCACGGATAAGTGTAATTATAATAAAGAGACCTAAAAGCCCTAAAATTATCCACAAAATTTCCATATCTATCTCTCCTTATCAGGTATTCTTGTCAACTTGATGAAAAACTTTAAGATTACCTGTTTTTTTACTGCGTTTGTCAAGCTCTGCCATAACATCTTCTACGGCAATGCCCTCGTTCACCATCATAACGAAAAGGTGGAAAATAAGGTCGCTGATTTCACCAACAGTATCTTCTTTATTGCCGTTTTTCGCTGCGATAATAGTTTCAGAACATTCTTCGCCGACTTTTTTTAAGATTTTGTCAAGTCCTTTTTCAAAAAGATAACAAGTGTATGAACCTTCTTGTTTATTCTCTTTTCTTTCAAGGATTGTTTCATAAAGATTTACTAATGTATCGTTCATATTATTCTCCTTTAATCTTGTTAAAGAAACAAGATTTACTACCAGTATGACAAGCAGGACCTGTCTGCTCAACTTTAATTAAGAGTGTGTCGTCATCACAGTCACCATGAATTGAAATTACTTTCTGTAAATGACCTGATGTTGCACCTTTGTTCCAAAGTTCTTGTCTTGAACGACTCCAGAACCAAGTATAGCCCGTTTCAAGTGTTTTTGCCATTGACTCTTTATTCATATAGGCGAGCATAAGCACTTCGCCTGTGCTTTCTTCTTGAATAATTGCAGGGATTAACTCTGCCTTAACAAAATATTTATCAAGGTTCATTATTTTGCCTCCTTGATTGCATCTGCAAGTTTCAAAGTGCCACTATAAATCGAGCGACCACAGATTGCACCATACATATTAGCATTTTTCAAGTCGATGATATTCTGAATATCTTTTATTCCACCGCTTGCAGTAATATTGCAAGAAACTGCCTCATTGAGTTTGATTAACTGTTCAAGGTTTGGACCTGAAAGCATACCATCACAGTCAATGTCTGTAAAGATAATATACTTTACGCCGAAATCTTCCATACGCTTTGCAAGGTCGATATAATGAGTATCACTTTTTTCTGTCCAACCCTCAGTTGCAACCATCTCATTTTTAGCGTCGATGCCAACTGCAATTCTGTCGCCGAATTCTTTGCAAGCCTCTTTTACAAGCCCAGGATTTTTGAGTGCTGCAGAGCCGATAATTACACGCTCAATGCCGTTCTGAATATAGAAATCCACATCTTTCATTGTGCGGATTCCACCACCGACTTCAACTTTCAACCCACTATTTTTAGCAACATCAAGGAAAATGTCAGAGTTAATTCTAACGCCGTCAAGTGCGCCGTTCAAATCTACCATGTGAATCCACTCTGCACCTGATTTTTTGAAATTCAGCGCTGTTTCCATATAACTATCTGCAACCTTACCTGCGGTTGAAAAATCACCTTTATAAAGTCGCACGCATTCTTTATCTTTAATATCTATTGCAGGAAAAATAATCATTGATTACAAAGTCCCCTTTGTAGAAAGTGTTTTGTTTGCAGGCTCAACTGCAATGCTCATTGCGTGGCCAAAAGCCTTGAAGATTGCTTCAGCAATATGGTGAGAATTGTCACCATAAGGAGCGCGCAAGTGAAGTGTGATTTTTGCATTATCTGCAACTGCACGGAAAAATTCAACACACATGCAAGCATCAAAATCTCCGCATTTTTCTTGAGGAAAATATGCCTCAAAAACTAAATATTCACGGTTGCAGATGTCAACTGCACAGAAACCAAGCGCTTCATCCATTGGCACAAAGAAACTACCGTAACGAACAATATTTGACTTGTCACCCAAACATTCAAAAAGGGCTTTACCAAGCACAATGCCAACATCTTCAACTGTGTGATGGCAATCAACTTCCAAATCCCCTTTGCAAGTCACTTGAAGTCCAAAACCTGCATGGGTTGCAAAAGCTGTGAGCATATGGTCAAAAAAGCCTACACCTGTATCAACAGTCACATTTCCACCATCAAGACAGAGTGTGAGAACAATATCTGTTTCTTTTGTTTTTCTTTCTATTGTTGCTGTTCTCATTATACTTCCTCCAACACTTTTTTGAATGTTTCAAGCATTTTTTCATTCTCGTATTTTGTACCCGCAGTAACTCTAAGGTAATCACCCATATTACGAATAATAATGCTGTTTTCTTTCATTTTCTCAAAGATTTTCTTTGCGTTTTTAACTTTCATAAACACAAAGTTTGTATGAGTTTCGTAAATCTTTTCGATTTTATCGCTATTGATTTTAAGTATTTCAGAATAAAGTTCTTTTCTTGAATTTATAACTGTTTCAATGCACTTGTCGATATAATCCGGATGTGCAAAAAGCACTTCACCAAGAGCTTGTGACACAGAATTCACATTATATGGTGATTTCACAGCACGAATAACATTTGTAAGCGTCTTGTTTGCAACTGCAAAACCAAGACGAAGTGCCGCACTACCCAATGCCTTTGAGCAAGTCTTTAAGATAATAAGGTTATCGTAATTCTCAAATTCACCTAAAAGACTTTCATCCTCTGCAAAGTCCATATATGCTTCGTCAAGGACTACAAGAGCATCTGTATTATTTATAAGCTTTCTTATATCTTCTTTTGTGATTATTCTTGATGTAGGGTTACAAGGATTTGAGAAAATTACAATTCTTACATTTTCTTTCTTTGCAAGTGCGATTACATCATCAATGTTAACATCAAGATTTTCATCTTTTTGATACTTAACACACTCACATTCTGCAATTTCAGCATAAAAACGATACATTGAGAAATCAGGCTCAAGAGTTAAAATCTTATCCCCTTTTTGTAAAAATGCATTTGTTATAACTGAAATGATTTCATCAGAACCATTACCTGCTGTTACACATTCAGGATTAACATTGAAATATTTTGAAAAGCCGTCAACCAACTTTGTTGCCATTGGGTCCGGGTAACGGTTAAAAGCCGTATTTTTGAGTGCTTCTACCATTTCATTTTCAATTTCTTGTGGGAATTTGAGAAATGACTCGTTGGCATCAAGACGAATTTCATATTTACCGCTGATTGGCTCATATGGTGTTAAGTTTTTTACTTTTTCGTTTAACTGAAACATATTAATCCTCAAATCTGACTTTGATAGAGTTTGCGTGAGCTGTTAAGCCTTCTGTGTCTGCAAGTTTGATAACCTTATCTTTACATTCACGAAGAGCATCTTCTGTATAATAAATAAAACTTGATTTTTTAATGAAACTATCAACTGACAATGGTGAGAAAAATCTTGCTGTGCCACTTGTTGGAAGAACATGGTTCGGACCTGCAAAATAGTCACCCAATGGTTCAGGTGAGTAATTCCCAAGGAACACGCTACCCGCATTATCCATTCTGCCGATATAATCAAGTGGATTTTCAACGCACATTTCAAGGTGTTCGGGTGCTAATCTGTTTGCAAAATCAACAGCTTTGTCCATTGAGTCACAAACGATAATTGCACCAAAATTTTTAAGTGATTTTTCAATAATATCTTTACGAGAAAGAGTTGCACATTGACGAGCTAACTCTTTCTTTGTTTCTTCGCCAATTTTTTCACTTGTTGTGATAAGAATTGAAGATGCAAGAACATCGTGTTCAGCCTGACTCATAAGGTCTGCTGCCAAGAATTTTGGATTTGCACTTTCGTCTGCAACAATCAAAATTTCACTTGGACCTGCAACCATATCAATATCGACTATGCCATATAAAAGTTTCTTTGCAGTAGCAACGAAGATGTTACCAGGACCAACAATTTTATCAACCTTTGGCACTGTTTCTGTGCCGTAAGCGAGCGCAGCAACAGCTTGTGCGCCACCCATTAAGAAGACTCTGTCAACACCTGCAATTTTTGCAGCCGCAAGGATATCAGGGTTTGGTTTGCCGTTCTTTGCAGGTGGAGTCACCATTATAATTTCTTTAACCCCTGCGATTTTTGCAGGAATTGCATTCATAAGCACGCTTGATGGGTATGCCGCTGTGCCACCAGGCACATAAATACCAACTCTTTCGAGTCCACGGATTCTTTGACCCATTATAACGCCATTTTCTTTTGGTGTGAGCCAGCTTTGTTGTAATTGACGAGCGTGGAAATCACGAATATTTTCTGCAGCGTCTTCTAATGCTTTCACAAAGAATGGGTCACACTCTTTGATTGAGTCTTCAATTTCTTCTTTTGAAATTTCGGCATTTTCTGGTGCTTTGCCGTCAAATTTAATTGTGTATTCCTTAACTGCTTTATCGCCGTTAAGTTTAACATTTTCAAGAATTTCAGTAACTGCAATAGTCACCTTTTTATCAACTTCACCGCTTCTCTCTTTAAGTTGAGCGATTAAAAGTTCTTCATTTTTACCGTCTGCAACGACCATATTTATCATATCTATCAATCCTTTGGGATAACTTTTCCTAATTTTTCTAAGAACTCGTCAATTTCATCACGACGAAGCTTCATACTTGCCATATTCACAATAACTCTTGCTGAAATCGGCATAATTTTTTCAACCACTTCCAGACCATTTTCTTTAAGCGTTGTGCCTGTTTCGACAATATCCACAATTCCGTCTGCAAGGTTTAAAAGTGGTGCTAACTCAACTGAACCTTCGATTTTGATAATCTTGACATCCATACCCTTGCCTTCAAAATAAGCTTTTGTAACATTAGGGTATTTTGAAGCAATGCGTTTTGTGTTGAAACCGTCAAAGAAATTTTCACCTTTCTTTGTAGCAAGTGCAAAATCGCATTTACCAAGGTTTAAATCCATCATTTCATAGAAGCTTTTACCATTTTCTACGATTGTATCTCTACCAACAATACCGATATCACAAACTCCGTGTTCAACATAAGTTATAACATCCGCCGCTTTTGCAAGGACAACCTCATAGTCATTCACCTTTAAAATCAAACGGCGACCTTTATTTATAAGCTCATCACAGTCGAGTCCCATTTTTTGAAATAGCTCAACTGTCTGCTTTTCAAGTCTTCCTTTTGTAAGGGCAATTCTCAAACTCATAACTGCACCTCGCTCATTCCGTTTTTATCAATAATGCAAACTGTTTTGATTCCTTTTTGTTTTGCATATTCAACTGTTTCTTCTGCTGATGAAAAGTTTGACATTTCGCAGAAAATCTCTTTGCTTCGAAGTGTCTTTGAATATTCAAGAGCATTTGTTATGTAATTATCTGCACCCCAGACGATAATCTGTGGCATAATTTCTTCTTCAACTTCATTTCTTGTCATCATAACAGATGCCAATGCACCTGTTTCAATACCGAAACCTGTTGATGGCATATCCTTACCAAACTCACCAGCGAGCAAGTCATATCGGCCACCAGAAACAACTGAAATACCACTACCGTCAAGATAGCCTTTAAAGATAATTCCGGTGTAATAATTTGTACGGTTAACAAGACTTAAATCAATAATAATTTTATCCGAAAGTCCCATCTTTTCAAGTTGAACATAGAGTTCTTTAAGATATTCAAGGCTTTCGTTACCAATTCCGATTTGCTTTGCTTTTTCGATTATATCAAGTCCACCAAAATATCTTGGCAAGTTGCGGATACAATCTGTTACGCTGTTTTCACCGATTTTATCAAGAATTTTATTAAGAGAAACAAAGTTTCGACTTTCAACACAATCATAAATTGCGCTGATTGTTTCATCATCAACATTGAGATTGTTGCAAAGGTCCTTAAAGAAGCCCGCGTGACCAATTTCTAACTTGAAATCAGCAGATGTGCAACATTCGATTGCTTCAACCGCAGTTGCGATTACTTCTAAATCTGCACGAATTCCACCAACGCCCATAAGCTCGATTCCGCTTTGTGTTGATTCATCACTTCTGCCTGTTAAATTTTTCTGACGAAGAAAAACATTTTGATTATAATAAATTCGAAGTGGCAAAACTGCGTTTTGTAATCTTGTCGATGCAAGACGGGCAATTGGAAGTGTTGAATCAGGGCGAAGCACCAAAAGTCTGCCGTAAGAATCGGTTAAGCTATATAAATTTTCTGGACTATAACCTGAACTTTCACGATTGAAAACATCGAAAAATTCAATAGTTGGTGTCATTACCTTTTGATAGCCCTTTGATTTATAAAGAGCAGATAATCTTTTCTCTGCACAACGGATTGCTCTTGACTCAAGAGCTAAATAATCTTTTGTGCCTTCAGGTGTAATTTTTGAGTAATTTTTCATAGATTTTTTACCTTTGCTTTTTGTTCTTCGCTTTAGCGTGCTAATATGTTAACACAATAAAGCAATTCCGTCAAGTAATATATTGCACAACTTTGCTAAAAACCAAAGAATGACATTTGTGCAGTTTCGGGCAAGCCTTTAAGAGCGCCAACTTCTTTAAGTGCTGTGATTACCGCACTTGAAGCACCTGTTCTTGCCTGATAATCATCAATAGAAACGAAGTCGCCGTTTCCGTCATTTTGACCTTCGGCAAGTCCCTTTGCCGCATTTTCACCAACGCCTGAAAGAGCTGCGAATGGCATTCTAATTTTGCCATCTTCGATATAATATTCAGTTGCGCGTGATTTATAAATATCAACGGGTAAGAGTTCAACACCACGAGCCATCATTTCATTAACAACCTGAAGTGCTGTAAACTGGTCTTTTTCTTTTGCTGTGAGCACCTTGCGTTCGTTTGGATTACCACGCAAATCTGCAAGGCGTTTTTTAACTGCGTCGTGACCTTGAAGCACAGTTACTGCATCCAAGTCACCACCACGAACAGTTAAATATGCTGTGTAGTATTCTGTTGGTTTATAAATTTTGTACCAACCAAGGCGAAGAGCCGCAATAACATAAGCCGCCGCGTGAGCCTTAGGGAACATATATTTAATCTTTTTGCAAGATTCCATATACCATTCAGGAACATTGCATTTTCTCATTTCGTCTTCTGCACCTTCGGGGAAACCGAATTTTGCAACCATACCTTTACGGGTTTTTTCCATAATATTAAAGGCAAGACCTGAATCAAGTCCCTTGTGCATAAGATAAGTCATAATACTGTCACGAGTACCGATAACATCAGAAATTGTGCAAGTTCCATTTTTTATAAGTTCCTGTGCATTACCAAGCCAAACATCAGTACCATGAGAAAGACCTGAAATCTGCAACAAGTCAGAAAATGTTTTAGGTTGAGATTCCAAAAGCATCTGACACACGAAAGATGTACCCATTTCTGGAATTGAAAGTGTACCTGTTTTCCAACCGATATCTTCGGCAGTAACGCCCAATGCTTCGGGACTTGTTGTAAGGCTAACGATTTTAGGGTCACACACATCAACATCCATAACAGGAATACCCGTCATATCTTCGAGATGCTTATAAAGTGTGGGCACATCATGGCCAAGAATATCAAGTTTCAAAATTGTATCGTGCAAAAAATGGAAGTCAAAGTGAGTTGTTTCCATATCTGATGTAGTATCGTCTGCAGGGAACTGAACTGCTGTGAAATCATAAACATCAAACTCATTGGGAACAACAACCATTCCGCCTGGGTGCTGACCTGTTGTTCGTTTGATACCTGTGCAACCACGAGTAAGTCTATCTTCTTCTGCACGGGTTACTGTTTTGCCACGTTCTTCAAGATATTTTTTCACGAAACCATAAGCAGTTTTGTCGGCAACAGTTGCGATTGTACCTGCTTTAAACACATGGTCACGACCGAACAATTCTTCTGTATATCTGTGAGCGCAACCCTGATAATCGCCTGAGAAGTTAAGGTCGATATCGGGCGCTTTATCGCCGTGGAATCCAAGGAATGTTTCGAATGGAATTTCGTGGCCATCACGAACCATCGGAACATCACAATGTGGGCAATTCTTTGGTGGCATATCAAAACCTGAGCCATATTCACCGTGCAAGAAGAATTCACTATGTCTGCACTTTGCACAACGATAGTGTGGTGCTAATGGATTAACTTCTGAAATACCTGCCATTGTTGCAACAAAAGATGAGCCAACAGAACCACGGGAACCAACATGATAGCCATGTGCTTCTGAATCCCAAACAAGCTTTTGTGCGATAATATAAAGCACGGCAAATCCGTTTGCGATAATTGATTCAAGCTCACGGTTAAGTCTATCTGCAACATATTCAGGCACAGGGTCACCATACCAGTCTTTTGCTTTATCCCAACAAATCTGACGAAGCTCGTCTTCAGCACCCGGGATTGATGGTTGATATGTACCCTTTGGAATTGGTCGCACCTGCTCAATCATATCTGCGATTTTATTGGTATTTTCAACAACCACTTCATAAGCTGTTTCTTCACCTAAATATGCAAACTCTTCGAGCATTTCTTCGGTTGTTTTGAAATAGAGTGGTGCTTGTTCGTCGGCATCTTTAAAGCCTTGTCCTGCCATAAGAATCGCTCTGAATTGAGCGTCCTTAGGGTCAAGGAAATGCACATCGCCTGTTGCACAGACAAGTTTGCCCATACTGTCAGCGAGAGCAATAATTTTGCGATTTATATTTTCTAAATCTTCAACAGTTTTAATGTGAGCATATTCGTCACGCTCACTTCTAATCATAAACTGGTTGTTTCCGTTTGGTTGAATTTCAAGATAATCATAAAACTCTGCGATTTCGCGAATTTTATCTTCACTCTCATTAAAAACGATACTTCTATAAAGCTCTCCCGCTTCACAAGCAGAGCCAATTATAAGACCTTCTCTGTGTTTGATAATTTCAGAGCGCGGCATTAATGGACGCTTATAAAAATATTTAACATTTGAAAGTGAAATAAGTTTATAAAGATTTTTAAGACCCACAGCATTCTTTACAAGAATAATAATGTGATATCTTGGCAAAGATTTATAATCCACATCAGGATTATTAACATCATCAATGAGATAGCCCTCGACACCATAAATGAGTTTAATGTCTTTGCCTTCACCCACCTTCATAGCATCAGGATAACCCTGTGCTACGCCGTGGTCGGTAATTGCGATTGCAGGGTGTCCCCAGTCAAGTGCGCGTTTAACGAGTTTATCAGCAGATGTCATACCATCCATTGCTGACATATTTGTATGTAAATGCAACTCAACGCGTTTTTTCTCGGCATTGTCTTGCTTTGTTTTCTTTGAAATAGTATTAACTGCAGTTGCGTTGATTACAGTTTCACCAGAGAATTTATCGAATGTCATTCGTCCACGCACAACAACGGTAATACCGTCTTTCATTGCGCCCAAGAATGACTCACACTTGCTTACTCTCTCAAAAATCTTAACACCATAAGAATAAGTTTCGTCTGTAATATTAAATGTGATGATATTGTTTTTACCGTCTTTAGTTGTTCTAACAGAAAGGCCGAAAACATCACCCCAAACAGCAACTGCGCCACTCTCAATATTCACATCACAAAGTTGTTGTAGCTGTGAAAGACGGATTGCACTGCCATAAATAGGCTTGAGTGTGTCATATTTAATGAGAGACGCAAAATCTGCGTTTTCTTCTGGTTCAAAGTCAACTGCAAAGTCCCCACCAAAATCGTTCATATCATTATTTTCAGGTGGTGCGTCATTGTCACTATAATTATAATAAACTTCGGGGCTATAATTATTTTCGTCAAGATTTCTCTCTTTAACGATTGTTTCAGCCTGAATTCTGCGAGACTCTTCGTCCGCTTTTTTCTGCATCATATCAACTGCAGTTTCAGCGTCATATTCACCCTGCACGAGTGTAACTTTACACTCAAAGCCGAAAATACCACGAATGATTTTTTCTATTTCTTTATCACATTCGACTGAAAGAAGAATATCTTTGCCACCTTTTTTTAGGTTAATACTTAACTCATTGCCTGAAAGATTATATTCTGCGTTATTAAAAAAGCCGTTTGCAACATAGACCTTTGATTTAAGAACTTCAAGAACAACATCCATATATTGTGGATGAAATCCTGTTCTTGTTTCATCGCATTCAACCGTTATATTAACACTCAAAGCCCTTGAAAGTTCAGTTTCAAGAGCCTTAATTCTTTGTTCTTCAATTTTTTGGTATGGTTTGATTGTGAGCTTTGCTGTTCTGTTGCCTTCATTGATAGCAAGTCCCAGAATTTCTGCAACTGCAATATCGAGATTGCGTTCACAATCAAAATATTCACCCATAAGGGATTTGAAATTTGCCATATGTATTCACACCATTACATTTTTTCGATTTCTTTGAGAAGTTCGTCAACAATTTCGTCTTCTTGAACTTTTTTGAGAACTTCACCGTGTTTAAAAATTACGCCACATCCATCGCCACCTGCAACACCGATATCTGCTTCTTTTGCTTCACCGGGGCCGTTAACAACACAACCCATAACTGCAACTTTAATAGGCTTGTTATAATTTGCAAGGGCTTTTTCTATTTTTTCTGCAAGTCCGATTAAGTCAATTTTTGTTCTGCCACAAGTTGGGCAAGAAACGATTTGTGCACAGTCAGTTTTAATGCCTGCACCTTTCAAAACATCAAAGCCCGCTTTGATTTCTGTAACAGGGTCAGCAGTCATAGAAACTCTTATTGTATCACCTATTCCGTCAAGCAAAAGTGAACCAATACCAATGCTTGATTTTATAAGAGCCATATTATGTGTGCCCGCTTCTGTAACACCCAAGTGCAAAGGATAATCACACATATCTGCAACAAGTCGATATGCTTTAACCATCTTCTGCACATCTGATGATTTGATTGAAACAACAATATCATTAAAATCAAATTTTTCGAGCAATTTTATATGATACATTGCGCTCTCAGCCATTGCCTCGGGAGTTGGCGAACCATATTTTGCAAGCAATTCTTTTTCAAGTGAACCAGAATTAACACCAATTCGAATTGGCACATTGTGAAGACGACAAGCATCAACGACTGCTCTGACTTTTTCGTCGTCACCAATGTTACCCGGATTAATTCTAACCTTATCAACACCCGCTGCAACACTTTCAAGTGCGCAACGATAGTCAAAATGAATATCTGCAACCACAGGGATTTTAACTGCATCTTTAACTGCATAAAGAGTTTTAATCGCCTCTTTATTTGGCACAGTAAGACGCACAATCTGACACCCTGCATTTTCGAGCGCCACTGCTTGTCTTACATTTGCCTCGGCATCTTCTGCGGGGGCATTGAGCATTGATTGAACTGAAATAGGGTTATTGCCACCTATTTTCAAATTACCTGCTGTTACTACTCTGCTTTTTCTTCTTGTCATTTTTAATCACCTAATTTTTCATTAGCGTCAATATATCGTTAAAGGTTACAACCAACATTAAAAGTAGTAAAAGTGCAAGACCTGCACCGTGAACATAACCTTCGTATTTCGGATTCAATGGCTTTCTTCTTATTCCCTCGATAGCTAGGAAGAAAAGTCTTCCACCATCGAGTGCCGGTAATGGCAACAAATTGAAAACACCAATGTTTATTGAAACAAATGCCATCATTGTCAGCGCTGTTATAAGACCATCTTTGCTTTGTGCAGCACCCGCTGCTGCATCTGCAATAACATTTACTGTGCCAACAGGACCTGACAAATCCGTTAATCCGTATCGTCCTGTTACCAAATCAAACAAGCTTAACCACACAAGACGAGCGATTGAAACAGTTTGCTTAACTGATGTTGTTGCAACATTCAGCACATTTGGCTCTTCGCCAAGAATTACAAAATCATACTCAATATATGTGTATTTGTCTTCTTTAGTTGTTTTAAAGGTAACATCTTCAAGTTCAACTTTTTCGCCGTCACGACGGACAACCATATCGAAAACGCCGTCATCACTTCTGCTCATAAGGAAAGAAATATCCATATCAGAAAAGAGCTTGTGACCGTCAATTTCTAAAAGCTCGTCGCCCTCTTTAAGCCCTGTTTGCTGACTGATTGCATTTTCATTAAATCTTAAAATCTTGTTTGTGCCAATAAGTCCATCCATTGAAAGAATTGTGGCAACAATCAATACACCCAAAATTAAGTTCATTATTGCGCCCGCTGCAACAATCAAGAACTTTTGCCATACCTTTTTGCGATTGAATGCATTTTCGTCCTGACTTTCTTCGTCTTCACCCTCCATACTCACATAGCCACCAATTGGCAAGAGACGAAGTGCATAGGTAGTGTCGCCCTTTTTCTTCTTGAATATTGCGGGGCCCATTCCCAAAGCAAATTCGTTAACTTTTACTTTAAAGAGTTTTGCAAATGTGAAATGTCCCAATTCGTGTATTGAAATAAGAAGTCCGAAAAACACTATGGCAACTAAATATGGCCATATTTTAGTCCAGATTTCCAAAAAATCACTGCTTTCTAAAAACTATTTTTTCGCGTACTCAATAACTAATGCTCTTGCTGTTTTATCCGCTTCATAAACATCTTCAACTGTATAACTATCTACTTTTGGTGCGTCGTTCATTACACGCTCAACTAATTCGCCGATTTCTAAGAAGCCGATTTCACCTTTTCTGAACATTAAGTTTGCCTGTTCATTAGCACTATTTGTATAAGCCGGATACAAGCCACCACGGGTGATTGCTTCACGGCAAATATTCATACATTTGAATGTGTCATAATCAGGTTTATAGAATGTGAGTGTGCCGAGTTTTGTTAAATCCAACTCACCTGTGAGGGATTCAACTCTTTCAGGATATGTGAGTGCATATTGAATAGGGATTTTCATATCGGGAAGTCCCAACTGAGCAATCACGGCGTTATCCATATATTCAATTGCAGAGTGAATTATACTCTCTCTGTGCACAACGATTTCAATTTTTGACGGATGAACATCGAAAAGCCATACTGCCTCAATAAGTTCAAGCCCTTTATTCATCATTGTAGCAGAGTCAATGGTTATTTTTTGTCCCATACTCCAGTTAGGATGTTTTAAAGCATCTGCAACGGTTACTTTTGCAAGTTCTTCGCGTGTCTTTCCAAAGAATGGACCACCAGATGCTGTGAGAATAATTCTTTTAAGCGCTCTGTTAGTAGGTTGCCCTTGAAGGCATTGGAATATTGCAGAATGTTCAGAGTCCACAGGCAAAATATCAACACCCTTTGCCTTTGCATTAGTTGTTACTAAAAGTCCACCTGCAACGAGAGTTTCTTTATTTGCAAGAGCAATCTTTTTATTACATTCAATGGCAGTGAGTGTAGGTTTGAGACCTGCCATACCAACAACCGAGTTGATTACTGTGTCTGCATCATTTTCTGCTGCACATTCACAAACACCATCTATGCCAGATAGGACCTTTGTGTTTGTGTCTGCAACACGGATTTTAAGGTCTGCTGCTGCTTTTTCATCCACCAAAGCTGCCACTTTGGGCTTGAATTCTCTGATTTGTTCTTCAATTAAATCTACATTTGAATATGCCGAAAGCGCGGAAACCGAGTAACCGCACTTTCTTGCTGTTTCAAGGCTCTGTGTACCGATTGAACCGGTTGAGCCTAAAATACTTAAATTTTTAGTAACACTTGTCATCAGATAACAACTCCAAAAATATTAACAACTGCATAAAGTGCAACAAGCACAAATATTATGCTGTCAAAACGGTCAAGGACTCCGCCGTGACCTGGAATTAACTTGCCAAAATCTTTAATTTCAAAATTTCGTTTGATTACAGATGCAGTCAGGTCACCACACATACTGATAATTGACAAGAATACTGACATCAACGCAACAGCAATATAGTTTGCACTTTCTGTTTTCCACACAAAGTTTACAAACACGGCATAGAGAATAAGAGATGTTACAACGCAACCTAAAACTCCACCGATTGCACCTTCAACAGTTTTCTTGGGACTGATTTTAGGACAAAGCTTGTGTTTACCCAAAAAGGAACCTACAAAGAATGCAAAAACATCAGTCATCCAAGCACCGAAAGCTGCAAATAAGATGAAGAAAATCCCGTGTGTATCTGTATAGCCTGCATCGGGGAAAATCTCGTCAATATCACGAAAATACATAAATCTTGTGATTGCAAAAGGCACTGCCAACGATGAAATAATAACCGTTGCAATATGAGCAAACTTTGTCTTTTCATATTCAAACAACATAAAAATGAATAGTTCAAGAATGTAAAGACAAATCAAGTATTTTGCATCAAGGTTAATTGGTAATCCACTCAATAAACCGCTGTACTCATAATAGAATGGTACGATTACAGATACGATTACACTAATCACCATAATAGGTTTATTCTGAAGTTTTGTCGCATTATTAAGTTCTATTGTTGCAATACAAGAAAATGCCGCCAAAACAATCGGGAGCAAAATTGTATAGCGTAGTGCAATCATAACAATTGCAAAAGCCGTCAACAAAAGACCTGAAACTATTCTTTTTGCCATATCTTTCACCTATACTCCGCCAAATCTACGATTTCTTTTTTCAAATTCACGCAAAGCGTCAATTAAATCTTCTTCTGTAAAATCAGGCCAGAGAACATCTGTAAAATAAAGTTCTGCATAAGCAGATTGCCAAGTGAGAAAATTCGAAGTTCTGTATTCTCCACTTGGTCTGATTATAAGGTCGGGGTCGGGAATGTCTTTTGTATAAAGAGAGCCTGAAATCGTTTCTTCTGTAATGTCTTCTGGGTCAATTTCGCCGTTTTTAACTTTTTCTGCGATTTCTTTAACACCCTCTGTTATTTCGTGACGACCGCCATAATTTACTGCAATATTAAGAATAACATTATTTTTATTACTACTCTCTTTTTCAGTATGTTCCATCAAGGCTAAAATATCTTCGGGCATACCTTTTCTGTCACCAATAAAGCGAAGAGAAATACCCTTTTCTTCATTTTCTGCTTTTCTGTCTTCTGCCTCAATTAAATATTCACGGAAGAGTTGCATAATTGCGTCAACTTCTTCTTGTGGACGTTTCCAGTTCTCTGTTGAGAAAGCGTAGAAAGTCATACATTTAACGCCAACATCAGCCGCAAATTCACCGATTTTACGGAAAACTTTTGCACCCTCGATATGACCTTTATAGCGTGGAAGATTTCTCTGTTTTGCCCATCTTCCGTTGCCATCCATAATAATTCCTATATGTTTTGGAAGAACTGAAAATTCAGGGATTTTAATATCACTCATAATCTTAAAATATGCAAATCGGGGCAGAATTATCCACCCTTAATGACCGGACCATTCACCCCGCAACTTGCTTATATCTCCATAATCTCTTTTTCTTTTTTGTCTGCTACTGCATCAATTTCTTTAATGAAATCATCTGTGATTTTCTGAATTTTTGTTTCAGCATTCTTCTGGTCATCTTCTGTGATTTCACTATTCTTTTTCATAGCCTTGATTTTATCCATAGCGTCGCGACGAATTGAACGGATTGCAACCTTTGAGTCTTCAGCAATTCTGCTTACATCTTTACAGAGAGCCTTTCTGCGTTCTTCTGTAAGTGGTGGGAATGTAAGACGAATAACCTTGCCGTCATTCATTGGAGTGATGCCAATGTCAGAAGCTTGAATTGCTTTTGAAATTGGGTTTATTGTTGAAACATCCCAAGGTTGAATAATGAGAATTCTACCTTCGCTAACTGAAACAGCAGCCATCTGCTGAATTGGAGTTGGCACGCCGTAATAGTCAACTGAAATCTTGTCAAGGATTGCAGCACTTGCACGGCCAGCCCTCATACCTGCATACTCTTTTTCAAGAGCACCCACAGTTTTATTCATTTTTTCTTTCATTGTATCAAATACTGTATTCATAAATCATTCTCCTTATTTCTCTGAAACTACAACTGTACCAACATTCTCGCCCAAAACAGCTTTAACCATATTTTCAGGCTGTTGAAGGTTGAATACAAGAAGTGGAATATCGTTATCTCTGCAAAGTGAAGCAGCTGTGCTATCCATAACCGCAAGGCCCTTGCTGAGAATATCTTGATGAGTAATAACATCATATTTAATAGCATCTTCAAAGCGATTAGGGTCTTTGTCATAAACACCGTCAACATTTGTTGC
>CALBNX010000066.1 GCA_937896885.1 uncultured Clostridia bacterium | reverse complement strand
TCTGTTCAGGCCAACCAAGTGTTGAGAATGGCCAAAGGGCAGATGAGAACCAAGTGTCAAGTGTATCTTCGTCCTGACGGATATTTTTGCTATTACATTTTGGGCAGGTGCAAATTGCATCTTTTGTAACAACTGTTTCGCCACAATCATCACAATACCAAGCAGGAATTCTGTGTCCCCACCACAACTGACGAGAAATACACCAGTCACGAGTACCGTTCATCCAGTTGAGATAGTTCTTTGTAAACCTTTCAGGAATGAACTTTGTTTCGCCTTTTTCTACTGCCTCAATTGCAGGTTTTGCAAGAGGAACCATGCGGACAAACCATTGTTTCGAAACCATTGGCTCGATATTGTTGTGACAACGATAGCAAGTACCAACTTCGTGCTTGCGTGGCTCTGTTTCTTTAAGATAGCCACCTGCTTCAAGGTCAGCTATAATTGCTTTTCTTGCTTCCATTGTTGTCATACCTGCATACTTACCACAGTCAAGAACTTCAGGCTCATTTTCAGTTGCACGACCACTTGCGATAAGCTCGTCAGCAATTCTCTTGTCCTCTGCACCTGTAAGGTGACCATCATAAGTGAATGTGCGAACGATTGGAAGATTGTGTCTTTGACCAACTTCAAAGTCGTTAGGGTCGTGAGCAGGAGTAATTTTAACAACACCTGTACCCTTTGTCATATCAGCGTGTTCGTCACAAACGATTGGAATTTCTTTGTTAAGAAGTGGTAAAATTACATGACAACCGTGAAGATGCTTATATCTTTCATCATCAGCGTTGATAGCAACGGCTGTATCACCGAGCATTGTTTCGGGACGAGTTGTTGCAAGTTCAAGCTTTTCGCCTGTCTCTTTAACTGTATAAAGAAGATGCCAGAAGTATCCATCCTGTTCTTCATATTCAACTTCAGCGTCAGAAATTGATGTGTTACAGCAAGGACACCAGTTAACCATACGGTTACCTCTGTAAATCAAATCCTTATCATAAAGGCGAACGAAAACCTCATTAACAGCCTTACTGCAGCCCTCGTCAAGAGTAAATCTTTCTCTATCCCAGTCACATGATGAGCCGAGTTTCTTTAACTGTTCGATAATTCTGCCACCGTACTGCTTTTTCCAGTCCCAAGCTCTTTCTAAAAAGCCATCACGACCTAAATCGTCTTTGCTGATACCTTCTTTACGCATTGTTTCAACAATTTTTGCCTCAGTTGCAATAGATGCGTGGTCAGTACCTGGAAGCCAAAGGGTATCATAACCTGCCATTCTGTGATAACGGATAAGAATATCCTGTAATGTGTTATCAAGGGCATGGCCCATGTGAAGCTGACCTGTAATGTTTGGTGGTGGAATTACAATTGTGTAAGTCTTTTTACCTTCTTCACGCTTTGCGTGGAAATATTTGTTCTGAAGCCAGTCTTTATAAATTCTGTCTTCAACATTCTTCGGATTATACTGTTTTTCAAGCTCCTTAGACATATATTTCATTCCTTTCGGTTTATTTATAAATTAAAAATCGTCCCATACAAAATGTATGAGACGAAAAAATTCCGTGGTACCACTCAAATTGCTGTTTATAGACAGCCACTTAAAATTCTTAACGGGAATTACTCGTTTTCACTTAACGGTATTTCTACTTTAGGCGAAACCACTCGAAAGCTACATATTGATTTAAGGGTTGTGTTGTCTTGCACCAAACGACAACTCTCTAAAAGCGAACGCAATAAATCTTACTCTTTGTCATAGTGTTTATTTTATTTAATTCCAAATGATTTTAACAGTAAAACGACTAATTGTCAAGGTCTTTTGACACCTTTTTACCTGTTAATGCAACGGTGACACAATAAACCTTTTCTGCGCCACGAATTTTCAGAATTTTAGCACATTCATTAAGGGTTGCTCCTGTTGTTTTGATGTCATCAACCAACAAAATTGTTTTACCCCTGACATCTTCATTTTCTCTCACATCATAGACACCGAGCACATTACCCTTTCGCCTATTCTGTGATGATTCGTGCTGTATATCGTTATCAAAAATCTTTTGCAGAACATTGTTCACGGGTAATGACAACACCTTTGAAAGTTCTGTTGAAAGCAATTCACTTTGGTTATAATCTCTATGCCTTTTTTGAAATGATGATATGGGCACAAAAGTTATATAATCAAATTTTATATCACCAAAGTCCTTTTCAACCGCTTTTGCCATATCTTTTGCAAAGTGATACGCCATAAAATCTCTTCCGCCGAATTTAAGCCTTGCTATTCCATCAGCAATGCCATCTTCATAATAAAAAGGCGCTGTGATACCGTCATATCTCATTTTGTGCTTATTGCACTTGCATCTGTCTTTACCAGCACCACAATATTTGCAACGCTCACCTGTAATTCTTGGCAAATTATCTTTACAATTCTCACAAAGAGTGTCGCCTTTATTTAGAAGCTTGCCACAATAAATACATTTATCGGTGAGAAACAACCAAAGAACTGTATCTTTTATTTTGCCCATTACACAGTAAGAGATGTAATAATTGACGAATAAACTTTAACCGGGTCATCAATAAAATTCTTCTTAACTGTTTCAAGCTGAATACTGTCAACAACATATATTGAGAGTTTCATAAGCTCTGTGCCTCTGTCAAAGAGAGTAAATGTGATTGTATATCCACCATCATCGTGTTTTTGAACTTCAATTTTATTCTCGCGTTCAATTTTTGCACGAGTAACCAATCTGATTGCAGAATTAATTGCTTTTTCACGAACAGTTTTTGGCAAAGAAGTCTGCAAAAGTTCTGCCGCTTCTCTACCTTTGCTGGTAACTGACAAAACTTCTTCATCGTCTAAAATATCAGCAGTAATGTTACCCGTTTTCAAAAGTTCTTCAATAGCCTGACCAACTTCAAAATAGTTTGCAAGACCATCTTCTTGCATTGACTCATTTAACATTTGTCTTGTCATTGGTGCATCGACACTCTTTAACAAATAACAAATGAGCAAACGAATATCATCACGATTGCGAAGTCCACCTAATTCAATTCCTGCATCAAATGCATCATATTGCATAATTTTTTACCCCTGTAAAAGACCTAAAATTTCTTTGATGTCGTTATAGACATAAGTTGGTTTGATTTCACTATTATCAATATCTTCTTGTGTGCTTTCACCGCTGAGAACACAGATTGTGTCAACACCTGCATTCACACCAGAAGCAATGTCTGTGTAAAGTCTGTCACCAATAACAACGGTTTCTTCTTTTGTAAACTTGGAACGACTTACAGAATAATCTATCATAAAGCCATCGGGTTTACCGATATAAAGCGGTCTGCGACCTGTTGCATAATTGATTGCCTCACACATTGCAAAGCAGTCAGGCACAAGACCAAACTCTGTGGGACATCCCCTGTCAGGATTTGTTGCGATATATGGAATATCCTTTTTTGTCTGCAACAAGTATGAAACATCCCAAAGTTTTTTGTATGTAAGTTCAGTGTCATAGCCAACACAGATACAATCAGTATCTTCATCCGCTTCAGTTGTGATATTTACACCGAACTTTTTCATTTCTTCAATCATTGAAACTGTGCCCATACAATAAATCTTCTTACCCTCAAAATGCTCATTGAGATAAAGAGCTGTTGCTTGAGAAGATGTGAAGAAATTATCTTCGGTCACCTTAATTCCCATTTTTGAAAGCTTAATTACATAATCTTTGACTGAACGAGATGAATTATTTGTGATGAACACATATTGTCCACCCACACTCTCGATATGTGCTAAAAACTCATTAACACACTCAAAGAGACGAGCACCTTCATAGATTGTTCCGTCCATATCAAGAAGAAAGAGTCTTTTGTTTTTGAGATTCTGCATTTTTAACCCTTCTTAATCTTTTTATTTAATATACCTAAAACCAATTGTAATAATTCTTTGAATTCATTTGTTCGACAGAACAGAACAAGGTTCATAAGGTTTGGAATTGCAACACATACAATTGCTCTTAAAATCAATTCAACAAAGAGATTATCAACATCTCTTACCATTCGTTCTGCCGCAAAATATGTCAAAACAAAAGATACAACTGTTACACAGGCATAAACAACATACTTCACATAATACTTAATAACCTTTTCACCCAACACATGCTTGTAAACAAGATAAGGCTGTGTCCAGAATGGGATTATCAACATGCTCAAAGTATTTGCAATAATAATGCCATTGATTGACTTTGAGTAAAGCACAAATGTTATTGACATTATAATGTTAAGTATCGCCTCAACAATCGCAAACCACTGGTCCTGACGATAAAGACCTGCACTGTCTTTTGCCATTAAAATAACTCTTCGCATTCCGTAAACATAAAAATAGCAAAGTAACAAAAGAACGGTGTTATAAGAGAAAAGGCTGTTTGGTGCATCTTGCATCCACAATCTCATAAACGGTTGAATTAAAATGCCCACAGATACTGTAAAGAACGAGAAAATAAGATAGTTAAAGAAATAAAGAAGATTAAATCTTTTATAAATTACTTCTTTGCTTTCAACAGTAATGATATTGCCAAAGCTTGCAGTTATTCCGTTAAACACCTGTGTTACAAGCATCAACAATGTGTTTGTTATAAGAATATAGTTACCATATATTCCTGCTTGAACAGTTCCAAGAAGTTTAGAAATTATTGCAGAGCCCGTTGCCGTAACACTGACGCCACCAATTCTGTGGCAAAGCATTGCACTCATGTTCTTAATAAGCGATTTTTTCTCATCACCTGTAATTGTTTCTTTTGATTTATCCTTTGCTATTTCAGGATACTTCTTATTGAACTTGTTGCCAATAAGTGTTGCACCTATAAGTCGGCAGACAATTTTAACCACAGCATATACAATAAAGCTCTTTGTGAGATATAAAAGTGAAACCTGACTTATAAGAGTTATAAGTGATATAAATGCATCATTTCTATTTACCAGATAGTTATTCTGGTCAGCAACAATAAGTGCTTTTCGGTTAGCAAAAAGATATGATGCAACTGTATCAGAGGCATAAAGAATAAAAAGAAAAGAAATATATAAAGGTGACTTGTCAGTATCTTCAATAAAGAAGTTAACTACTAACGAAAGGACAAGCGCCCCACCCATAAACACTGATGCAATGATTTTGTATGCCTGTTTATAGAAATTAAGAATTTTCTTGATTTCTTTATTATTCTTCTCTTCAATTGGCTTATAGAGTTTATAAAGCAAACCTGTGCTAAGCCCCAACTCCGCCAAAGACAGAACCTGCAAGAAATTCTTGAAAGTTGTGTCAACACCAGCCATGCTGAGCCCTAATTGGTCAACAAAGACTGAACGGGTAACAAAGTTGCTGAGCATCAATATCACATAACCTGCAACACCAAATATTGAGTTGATTAAAACTTTTTTACTTCTCATATAAATTACTTTTTCTTCAAAATATTGTTCACTTTATCATTTATTCCTTCAAGAAGTTTTATATCCTTTGTCTTTTCTCCATCGTTAACAAGTGCCAAAGTATATCCTAAGAACATCCAAAACATAAACATTGCAAACCTTGTTATGAAGAGAATTGTAACTTCTGCCATACTATTAACTAGGAACATTCCAAGTAAGGCAAAAAGCAGAACTTCAACATAATAATTATCGTCACCATCTTTTGCTTTTTGGAACAACTTCTTTAATATAAATATCAAAACGAGAATAAAAAAGCCAAAAATGAAAGTTGACCCTACAACACCAACACTAACAAATGTTTGAACTATCAAATTATGGAAATGCCTTAAATAATTATCCACAATAAAATATTCTCTGTGCGATTGTGGACCATAACCCAAAAGTGGTTTTTCAAGAAACTGTTCTACACCAAACTTCCAGATTTTAGTTCTTCCTGTAAAAAAGCCATAGCTCTCATCAATATCACGGTCAATTTCTACGCCTTCAAGTTTTTCATCGTTTTCATCTTCTTCATTTTCTGGTTTTTCTGTCTTCTCTTCTCCATAATATAATCCACCTGCCTGATGATAAAGGCTTGGCACATAAGCCAAGAGTGGTCGTGCTGAATAAATCACACCAAACATAACAGCAACTGCAAGTGTCGCTGATACCACTGAAACTACACCAGATAAGATAGCTTTCTTGCCTTTTTTGAGCATTTTTCTTAAAGCGATAAAGAATGCACCTATTGCAAAAAATGCTGCAAGCGAGAAGAATGCACCCTTGGCATTTTCCATACACATTGAGCAGAAATTAACAAATGCGGTATATGCAAGAAATGCTACGTATGCCTTTTTGAGTTTACCGTCTTTTGCCTTAACAACTGCAATCTGAATTAAAATAATTGCAAGACCAATAGCAGTAATCATATAACCAGTATTTGCATACACACCAAAAAGTCTGTTATGTGTCCAACCTATTGAATACTCTTGGTCACCAAACTTAACAATCTCTCCATAAAGGCAAACATACATACCAAGAGAAATTGTGGACATAATTGCTGTCATTCCAATAAAAATGTTATTAATTACTGACAACTCTTTTAAAACAATATTTTTATCTTTTATTGCGCTATCTGGATACAAAACAAACAATGCAATCGCAGTATATGCCCAACTGGAAATATTGAGTGTTAATCCGGTTTTAAAATTTAAAACAACGGAAAGTGCAAAAGTCACAAGGAAACCTATAAGCCAAAGCATTCCACGTGTCTTTACAAAATTGCGCCTTACCAACAAATCATAAACGCAAACAAGTGCACCCCACCCCATCATAAAAAAGAGCAATTTGTAGTTGTAACTTACACAGTACACCAAAAGTGTTGGTATAAGGAAAAACATCAATGCTACTTTATAGTAAAACACATTAAAGATTGTATCAGATATTTTTTTTACCATATCCATAAACACCCCTATTATTCAAAGAATAAGTTAGCGATTTCCTTCGCCTGACCTTCTAGTGAATATCCTTCTTCACAGATGATTTTTGTTGTATTTGTTCTTGGAGTTGAAAGTTTCGCATTAACCATTTCTGCCCAACTTTCATATCCACTATCAAGTGACATAAATTCAATAAGACCTGTTATATTGCTTTTTGGGGTAACCGTATCGCTAACCAATGCCGAAAGCCCATTAGCCTGTGCTTCAATAAGAGTTATTGGGAAAGCCTCAAACAAAGATGGCATCAAAAACAAGTCAAATGAAGAATAATATTTAAAAATGTCTTCTTGAAAATCAACCAAAATAACTTTATCTTCAATAGACAGTTCTTTTATTTTTTGCTTGATTAAGCCATCTAGTTCACCATTACCTACAAGCACTAAAGTACAATCTTCATTAATATCAATAAGTTTTTTGAACACCTCGAGAATGAAACTGTGATTTTTTGGAAGAGCAAAACGACCAACATGACCTACAACATATTTAGTTTTTATGCCTAACTTATTTCTTAGTTCTTCCTTATAATGTTCGTTAAACTTAAACTTTTCTGTATCAATTGCATTTTTTAAAATCAATGCTTCTTTTGCTTTTGTTTCGCCATACATCCAATCTGCTGCACCTTGTGAACAAGCACACTTTTTATCAAAATACTTATTGGCAAACACTCGCAAGATTTTGTGAACATATGTAAATATCAAACGAATTATTTTTGAAGGGTTTTCCAACGAACAACCGTGCGAATTAATCACAAGTCTTGCATCAGAATATTTTTTTGCACTTTTAAATATCTGCAACCCCGAAATTGTTGATACATTGTAATAGACCACATCATAATCTCTTGAAAACACGGTTTTCAAAAAATCCTTATATTTCCTTCTCTGTTTATAAGGAGAAATATCAAACTCAAAATACTCTGTTCCATTTGTCTCACACCAAGTTTTAAGACGATGATTTTTAAACGATAAAATATCAAATTTAAATTCGTCTTTATCAAAGGCACTAAGCATATTTAAAACATACTGTGTGACACCACTTGTTGGCGCAGTGGGAGCAAAAATTAAAACTTTTTTCATTTTATTTGCCCAAATCCTTTTTGATTTGTGTTGTAGAAATTTCAGGCGTTCTTGGAAGATAAACTACCTCGCAATAATCTTTAAGGAAGTCAAATTTACCCTCCCAATCGTTACCCATAACAAAAGTATCTACTTTAAATTCTTTTACATCAGAGATTTTTTGTTCCCAATTTTCTTCTGGAATAACCAAATCAACATAGCGTATTGATTCAAGAAGTAATTTTCTCTGTTCATAACTGAAATAGCACTTTTTCTGCTTTGAATTCCAGTTAAACTCGTCAGTAGAAAGAGCAACAATTAAATAGTCACCACGTTCTTTTGCACGACGAAGTAGTTGAATGTGACCATAATGAAGCAAGTCAAAGGTTCCATATGTAATTACTTTTCTCATAACAAAACTCCTTTTAGGGATTTATCAGATTAATCGGCGTATTTACCGAAATCAAGTTCTTTGATGCTATGACGATTGTAGCGCTTGTCTTCTGGAGGCGGTGTCATATAATCACCATAAAAAGTTTCAAGATATTTAATATAATCAATTGGCGCAGCAATTGTCATATCTTCAAAAGGAATTTCTACAGTTTTTCTTACCCAAGAAGCTTTTATTGTTTCTTTTTTATATCCATAAGCACCACCGATATTCACAATATCGTCCGTCTTCTGACTGTTATAACGGGTGATTTCATCATCAAGTTTTTTTTCAAGTTTCTCGCGAGAGAAAAACTTGGACATGATTTTAAGAATAAAATAAATCATGCGTTTTACATATTCTCTTTTTCCTGCAATATTATAATTTAGTTTTGCAAGTAAAAGTCTTTTATAGAAATATGTCTTTTTGTTGTGACTCTCGCGGTCCGACTCACTTTCAGGAGCAACATCAAATGGAAAGATGTCTACAAAAATACCTTTTTGAGCATTATTGGACGCTGTTGTTTCTTCAACCAAAACAGTACCTTTAAGAAGAATCTTAGCAAATGTCAGACCATAGTTGTAATCCGTTTCGGGAGTCTGCAAGAAAAAGTCTTCTCCTAAATCGGTTTTTGCAATATTTATAAACTTCTCATAGTCTTCACGAAGCATACCAATATCCATGTCATCATCCCATGGAATAAAACCTCCGTGACGAATAGCGCCCAACAAAGTGCCTGCGATTATAAAATATTTGATATTATTCTCATCACAAATTCTTTTAATTTCACGAGCAATTATAAGTTGGCAATTATGAAGTTTTGGCAAATAATCAAAGTTTTTCATATTAATCACCTAAAATTTCGTTGTATAAACAAACATATTCTTTATATCGTTTTGAAGCATCAAAAAAGTCTTTTGTCGAAACCTTGCAACCATCAACTCTTTTGATTGCATTGAATAGCCCTTCCACATCGCCTTTGGGAACACAAAAGCCGTTTCCTTCAAATACACTCTCCGGACTTCCGCCTGTAATATACGTTACAACAGGTGTACCGCAAGAAATTGCTTCAAGATTTGTTGTGGGGTAATTATCTTCGTAGGTGGGATTCACAAACACATCCGCAGCAGTATAAATCTCTGCTAATTCTTCAACACTGTTTGTGCGTTTAATTCCTATAATATTTTCCGGAAGTATGGCAAGTTGAGCATCATCAAGCCCCACCAGAACTATTTTCTCGTTTTCTGAAAGCATTTCGCTAAGTTTTATAAAATCTTTAAGACCTTTTCTTTCTTCCCAAATACTTGCAACACCAAGAATAACAAATTTATCTTGCAAATTATTCTTTTCACGAAAGTTGCTTTCTGTTGGCTTGAATTTGTTCAAGTCAATTCCGTTGTTAATAACCTTTACAGGATATTTTTTTAAAAAAGATTGCTCTGTTAATTCTTTAAGCCACACTGAAGGAGTCACAAAAGTAATGTTTGATGGCATTGTGAAAAGTTCTTTTTTTTGTTTATAATTCTTCTTTGAATTGTCAAGCACAAGGCTTGTTGGATAATCCTTTTTCAAAGGACACCTGTGACATCCGGTTTTCCACTTTTCGCAACCGCGAAAACTAAAATATGCGCAATGCCCGGTAAAAGCCCAACAGTCGTGAAGAGTCCAGACAATTGGTTTGTTATATTCTTTTAAAAATTTAAACAATGTTGAAACATTGAGATAGTAACCATGAATATTATGAAGATGGATTATATCTGGATTATAATCTTTGATTTTTTCAATAAGTTTTTTTGTTACACCTGTTGAATAAAAGCCTTGACGGTCAGTAATTCTTGAAAGCACACCATGTATTTGGACATTAAGTTCAGAGCCTATTTTATAAGAATTCACGTCTGGTGGTGCAGAATTTCTGCCATATGCAATAATTCCCTCTCCACCGTTTTTCTCAACTTCTCTTAAAATGTCAACTGCGATTCTGCCTGTGCTACCATAGCCACAGGTTGAATTTATTTGAAAAATCTTCATATTTTTCACCGATTATTTCATAATACTGTTAAAATGATTTTCAAGGTCACTAATGAATTTTTCACGAGTAAAATTATTTTTAAAATATGCCTTGCCCTTTTCACCACAAGATGCATATTTCTCACGATTTTCTACAAAATCTTTCATTGCTTCTGCAAGGGCATCACTATCATCAGCCCCAACACAGATACCGCAACCTGATTCTTTTATAACTTCTTCTGCTGCGCCTTCAATTGATGCAATTACAGGTCTTGCTCCTGACATATATTCCTGTAATTTTGCAGGAACAGTTTGTCCGATAATCCCCTCAGGTTTAAGCGTTAATAAAAATGCATCAACATTTTCATATTTTGCTTTAAGAGTTTCCCAATCTACTCTGCCATAAAACGTAATTCTTTCATCAGTTCCAAGGTCTGCTGAAAGCTTTTTGCAGCTTTCAAGTTCACTGCCGTCGCCATAAATTTCAACTGAATATCCATTTAAATCACGAATTTTTGAAACTGCTTTGATAATACATTCAATATTCTGAACTGAACCAATATTGCCACCAAAAGCAAATACCGTCTCATCATTCTGAACCTTTTTTCTAAGATTAAGAGGCTCTGCGTGTTGTGGAAGGTAAACCATTTTATCTTTTGGCACCTTATCCACTGTATTTAGATAGTCCATAAAGGGTTTTGAAGTTACACCAACCAAATCTGCGCCATTATAGATATTTGTTGAATATTTAGTCATAAGTTTAAAAAGCGGATTGCCTTCACCAACATGCCAGGCTTTAAGACATTCCGGCCATAAATCAAGACAATAAAGGAAAAATGGCACTTTATTCTTTTTAGCATAAGCCTTTGCGCCGTTTGCCATAAGCACAGGAGATGTCTGATAACACATTACCACATCAAATTTATCTTTGAAACTCAAAGCTTTTAACGTTGATGAAAGAAAGAATGAAACATAATTAAGCATTCTGAAAACGAGTCCACTTCTTCTTTCTATAGAAAAAGAACGAACAACTTTTACACCATTCCATTCAATCTCTCGGTTTTCACGACCCTTGCAATCAGCAGGAACCTTACCTGTAGCATAGTCAGGCAAAGATGTAAGCACAGTAACCTGATGCCCTTTTTCTACAAGTGCTTTTGCAATATCATTAACACGAAAATTATCTGGATAAAAATGTTGTGATACAAGTAATATTTTCATATTATCAACCCTCTTTAGTGTAGAGTTTAATATTATTACGAGACGCCTAAAACGTTTCCTACAAGTTCTACATTGAAAATTATAGGTATTTTTTATGAAATTATATTTTTGAGGCCTACACGAGAATTGCAAAAAATTTGGATGACTTTTTGCTTTTAAGGGTGAAGGCTTATGTGGATAAGTCGAGACCGCAAAAGCGAAAAGGCGTCAAATTATTGCAATTATCCTTCGTAATCGTCTTCGTTTTCCCAGTTATGATATACGTTTTGAACATCATCGTTTTCTTCAAACATTTCAAGCATTCTGCCCATATTTTTAATATCATCGGGGTTTGTGAGTGCTGTGTATGTGCTTGGCACATATTCAACTTCTGCTGAAACAAATTTATAGCCCTTTGCTTCAAGGTCATCACGAACAGCACCCATATCGTTTGCTTCAGTACGAATATCATAGATTTCGTCTTCCGCGATAAAGTCGATTGCACCTGCTTCAAGTGCATCTTCCATCAGCTGGTCTTCGTCGATTCCATCTTTTTCGAAAATGATTACACCTTGACGGCTGAACATAAATGAAACGCAACCACTCATACCCATATTGCCACCAAATTTATCGAAATAGTGACGAACATCTGCAGCAGTTCTGTTTCTGTTGTCTGTAAGTGCTTCAACGATAACAGCGATACCTGATGGGCCGTAGCCTTCATATACGATTTCGTCGTAGTTTTCGCCACTGCCTTCACCTGCCGCCTTTTTGATAACTCTTTCAATGTTATCATTTGGCATATTTGCAGCCTTAGCTTTTGCGATTACATCCTTGAGCTTTGAGTTGCCTGCAGGGTCTGGTCCACCAGCTTTAACAGCAACTGCGATTTCACGACCAATCTTGGTGAAAACCTTAGCTCTGGCGTTATCTGTTTTCTCTTTTTTTCTTTTGATTGTACTCCATTTTGAATGTCCTGACATAAAAACATACCTCTCGGTTTAAAAATTATTTATAATCAGTTTATTGTAGCATATTGTGACGCTTTTTTCAATAGTTAGTTATAGTTTAAGCGATGACAAAACAGTAACAAAAAATAAAAATTTATTGTTTGTCTATGCATTTTAAAAATTTTATGTTAGAATAGAAAAAAGAACTAATTAAAAATTTCAAAAAGGTGATATAATGAGACAATTTATGGGTGAAGATTTCCTTTTGACAACCGAAACAGCTCAAAAGATTTTTGAAAAAGGTGCAAAAGACACTCCAATTTTTGACTGGCATTGCCATCTTTCTCCAAAAGAGATTTATGAGAACCGTAATCCCCGTGATATTGCAGAACTTTGGCTTGGTGGTGACCATTATAAATGGCGTGGTATGCGTGGTTACGGCATCGATGAAAAATATATCACAGGTGACAGCACACCAAAAGAGAAATTCTTGAAATATGCTGAAGCGTTGCCATATTGCATTGGTAATCCACTTTATCATTGGACACATCTTGAACTTCAAAGATATTTTGGAATCACAAAGCCATTAAGCAGTGCTACCGCAGAAGAAATCTGGGAAGAATGTAACCGTCAAATCAATGCCGGTGGATTCACTCCAAGAGAACTCATTGAGCGTTCAAATGTATATTGCGTATGCACAACCGACGACGCAGCAGACAGTCTTGAATATCACAAGCTTTTAGCAGAAGACAAGAGTTTCAAGTGCAAGGTTTTACCTGCTTTTCGTCCTGATAAATCATTCCTTATTGATACAGATGCATTTGCGCCTTGGGTTAAGGCAATGGAAAGTGCAGCAGAAATGGAAATCAAATCTTTCAAGGATTTGCTCACAGCACTCCAGAAGAGAATCAACTTCTTTGAAGAAATGGGATGTAGAGCATCCGACCACGCACTCAGTTATTGTCCTTTTGAATTAGCAACTGACGAAGAGTTAGAAACAATTTTTGCAAAGGCAATCAAAGGTGGCGAAACATTCACCGTTAAAGAATTAGACCAGTATCGCACAGCGCTTTTACAATTCTTTGGTGCAGAGTATGCAAAACGTGGTTGGGTTATGGAATTACACTTTGGTGCAATGCGAAATAATAACACAAAAATGTTCAAGAGCATCGGTGCAGACACAGGCTTTGACTCAGTTGATGACTATAACCTTGCTCATGGACTCTCTCGTTATCTCGACTCTCTCGCAGTTAAAGATTCCTTACCAAAAACCGTACTTTTCACACTTAATCCAAAGGATAATTATGTGCTTGGCACAATGCTCGGAAATTTCCAAGGTACAGAAGCAGCATCAAAGATTCAATTTGGTTCTGCTTGGTGGTTTAACGATAACTATGATGGTATGAGAGAACAAATGAAAACTCTCGGCAACCTTGGTGTGCTTGGCAAATTTGTTGGTATGGTTACTGACTCACGCAGTTTCTTGTCATATCCAAGACACGAATATTTCAGACGAATTCTCTGTGAAATTATTGGTGATTTGGTTGAAGATGGCAAATATCCTGCTGACATTGAATTCCTTTCACAGATTGTTGAAGACATTTCTTTCAACAACGCTAAAAAATATTTTAATTTAGATTAAAAGACAAAAATTAAAGGGCTCTCATATGAGAGCCCTTTTTTATTAGATTATAAGTCATTCGGAAAAGGTTTATTTTTGAGCAGATTTTTTTGCAAGACAATCTTGCTAAGGCGAAGCTGTATCAGGTATACTGCGAGCCGTAAGCAAGGCAGTATTGCGAAAAATATGCCAAAAAGAATTAGTCTTGGGTCATTCGACGAGTATATCTCTTAAAGAATGCGATTGCGTCTTCACAGCAAGCAATTGGGATTCTTTCATTTGTACCGTGTGTGCAGAGAAGAAGCTTTGTATCTGCAACGAACGGTGCGAAACGATAAATATTTTCACAAACAGGCTCATAGTTATAAGCATCTGTACCACCCATTACCAAGAATGGTGTAACAAGGTTTTTGCTGTTTTGTGCTTCTGCCAATTCTTTAATTGTTTGGAATGCTTTTGAATCTGTCGGAGAAACCTGTGAAGATTCTTTACCAACAAGAAACTCAACATCAATATCCTTATTCTTTACGCTATCTCTAATATGCTGTTCAACATCTTTAATTGTAACACCTGGCATTGTACGGAAATTAACTGTAATTGATGCCTTTTGTGGAAGAACATTGAATTGTGGGCTACCCTCTGCCATTGTTACTGCTGTACAAGTACGAATAAGAGATGCTGCAGCAGGAATATTTTTGCAAATAGCAAGGATAAGTGGTTGTAAAATTGGTGCATTTACAAGAACAACTCTCAACGGATAACCTGCATTCATGCCCACTCTCTTAATGAGTTGTTTAAGATAATCAGGCATTGTCGCTTTGAACTGATGATTTTCAATATCCTTAATAACATCTGCAAGCTTGCCGACTGCTGTATGCTTTGGTGGCTGTGATGAGTGACCACCCTTTGCGTTTACGCTAACTTTATAGTTAACACTACCCTTTTCAGCAATACCAACACCTGTAAGGTTGATGTCGAGAAGTTTGCCAA
>CALBNX010000065.1 GCA_937896885.1 uncultured Clostridia bacterium | reverse complement strand
AGATGATACCACGGGTCAGAGCGGAGAAGCCGCCCAGCTCGTTCAGGGTACGCAGAACATCCAGGTAGGTGGAAGCCCAGGTGTCGCCGCCGCCGCCGGCATCACCGGACTCTGTAACCCACATTTCACCGTTGGGACAATATTTATCGCGGTAGGGCACAAATGCTCTTGCGCACATACCCGCCATACCAAGATAAGCCTCAGATGTAGCCTGTGAAGCGGGCGTGTACATAGATGGCATCATTGCTGCCATACGCTCTGAAATTCCGTTGTAGTAGTGATAACTGAATACATCGAGTTTTTCAGTACAACCGTCAAGTAAATCACCCGTTGTACAGCTCGGCATTACATCTGCAATGCCTGCACCGCCTGAAGACTCCTTTTTACCGCCTGAAAGTGCTTCAGCATCGCAAGTGCAAGGACCAACAATAAGACAATCGGGATAATTCTCTCTTACCCATTTGTGAAATAAATCCTGGTCACGACGGAAGTGAGCAGGGGTGTAACCCTTGGGGAAGCCTGTCATTTCCATCATATTAGGCTCGTTGGTGAATTCAACTGCATTAATCGGCACGCCACATTCTGTGCTGAGTGCAAAAATCTTTTCTGCTTGACTTGGATTCCACGGCTCGTCAGCACTGTGAAGTCCTTCGCAGTTCGCAACGCTGATAAGAAGCTTGCCGTCAACTGCTTTAACAAAGTTCAAAAGGTTAATCCACTGTTCTTTTGTAAGGCGATTCTGATAGCCCTCGGGTACTTCGCCCGTACCCTCAAAATCATAATAAGTCTTTGTTGCCCAAGTACCTGAAACACGTACCCACGCAGAGCCTAATTCCTTTGCGAGCTTGATAAGACGGGGGTTTGTTGTGTCAATGGGGTCATACCATTGGTGCATAGCCGCCATACCTTTTGTGAAATCGGGTGGGGGAACATCCTCTGTGCCGTCAATCTGAGCATCTGTGTATGCTTTCCAGAAAGTACCGCCCGTAACCTCTGTCATTTCAACATTATAAGAAATAAGTCGCTCATTAACCGTGCGAAGCTCTTTTAATTCTTGGGGATTAAGTTTAACAAACTGTGCCATAATTTACCTCTCCTTAATATTTGTATAACATTTTAATTATAACTTGTAGTAACACCAATGTCAAATTATAACAGAATAATTCATATTTATTTAACAACATAGTGTATATTATCTTGACTTAAAAGTAAAGTTTTGGTAATATATATTTATCAGTTAAAGCGTTGAAGTGGAACGCTTTTTTGTAGGAGGATTTTGTTATGGATTTAAAGAAAATTATTGACAAAAAGAATGATGCTGCTCAATTTATGATTGATGAAATCACTCATATATGCAACAAGTTTGAAAAAAGAGCACCCGGCTCAAAGGGTGAACAGCAGGCTTGTGAATATATGGCAGAGCAGTTAAAGGATTTGGGTTGTGACACAGTTTATGTTGACGAGTTTAAGGAAAATCCAGGCTCATTCTTTGGTTGGATTTACTTCACAATCACTTTCTGTTTCTTGGCTCTTGCATCATATTTCTTTGTGCCTGCACTTTCAATTGTGTTTATAGTGCTTGGGCTCACTCTTTGCGTGTTGCAGTTTGGTTTATATAAGAAAACAGTTGATAAGTGCTTTAAAGAAAAAAATGGTCACAATGCAGCAGGCTTTAAAAAGCCAACAGGTGAAGTAAAACGCAGAATTATTTTTAATGGACACCCTGACGCTGCTTGGGAATGGCCATTTAAGTATATGTTTACATATCTCGGATTTGATATCCATATGATGCTTTGCTTTGTTGGTGCATTCTATACACTCGGTATCGCTATTGCTCGTGTTGCAGGTGCATTAGATGCTGAACTTGCAACAAAGCTTGGTCTTATTGGTCTTGTTTTTGTTCCATTCTGGTTTGGACTTTACTTTATGTGGAACAGCAAGAGAGTTGTAGACGGTGCTAACGATAACCTTTCAGGTTGTTATATCGGTATTGCAATTCTCAAAGCACTTAAAGAAGAAGGTATTGAGCTTGAAAACACAGAAATCGGTGTTGTTCTTACAGGCTCAGAAGAAGCAGGTCTTCGCGGTGCAAAAGCATGGTGTGAGGCACACGCTCACGAGTTTAACGATGTTCCTACATTTGTATATTCTTATGACACAATCACTCAGCCTGAATATATGCAGGTAAACTATCGCGACCTTAATGCAACAGTTAAAGTTGATAAGGATGTTTCAGACTTGTATTATGAAGCTTGTCAGGAATTAGGCATTAAATGTGGTAAGGGTGTTGTTCCTCCACTTGGCGGTGCAACTGACTCAGCAGCATTTGCTCAGGCAGGTATGCGCTCAACAGGTGTTACAGCACTTAATCACGCACTTCCCGATTTCTATCACACAAGACTTGATACACCCGATGCACTTCATAAGGGCTGTCTTGCAGATTGCTTTGCAGCAAGCGTTAAAGTGCTTGAAATGTTTGACAATGGTGCAAAACAGTAAATAACAGACTTATGAAAAAGGTCGTATTCTGGCAACGGCTCGCGATACTCTTATTAATCGGTGCCGTAGCAGTTGCAATGTGGTTTCTTGAAACAGGGTGTTTAATTCAAAGATTTTTTGGTATTCCCTGTATGTCCTGCGGAATGACAAGAGCATTCTTCGCGTTTATAAATGGTGATTTTGCAGAGTCTTTTTCTTTTCACCCGATGCTTTTGTCTGTTCCAATACTTGCACTGATGTTTTTGTTCGGTGATAAACTTTTGAAGGGCAAAACAAGAATACCAACAATCATTTTATTGGTTTTAATAATACTCGGCTTTGCCGTGAATTATATTTTTAATCTTGTTGAAATTTACTTTTAAGGAGGATAAATTTATGTATTGTAAAAATTGTGGTAATCAGGTAGCTCCCGATTCAGCAGTATGTCTTAATTGTGGTGTTGCAGCAGGTACAGGAACAAACTTCTGCCCCAATTGTGGAACACAGACAATGCAGGGTGCAGCCGTATGCACAAACTGTGGTGTAGCTCTTGGTGTGGCTCCCATTAACAGTGTTCAAGGTAAATCAAAGCTTGCAGCAGGTCTTCTTGGCATTTTGCTTGGTAGCCTTGGTGTTCACAACTTCTATCTTGGAAACACAGGTAAGGGTGTAGCACAGCTTCTTATCACTATCCTTACTTGTGGTGCAGGTTCAATTGTTTCAGGTATCTGGGGTCTTGTTGAGGGTATTCAAATTCTCACCGGCTCAATTAATACTGATGCAAACGGCGTTCCGCTCAGCGACTAACATCAACAAAATCAAATCTCCCTTGCTGAAAAGCAGGGGAGATTATTTTTCTGTTCATTTTTTGTTAAAATATCATTGAAATCAACATTATGTTGTGCTATAATTATAATATTAAATTTATGAAAGAGGGATTTTATGAAAATCAATGACCTTTTGCATAAGGTTTATGGCACAAATCCTAACGACACATCAAGTCTTCAACCAAAAGAAGCACTTGCTTATGGTATTGCAGGTTTCGGCCAAAACTTTATTTGCACAATCATCGGTTCATACCTTACAATCTTCTTGACAGATGCTCTTCTTTTTGGTGCTGAAGGTGTTACAATCGGTACTCTTACAGGTTCAATGGCAGTTGCTTATTTGATGCTTGGTACTCGTATTTTTGACGCTTTTAATGACCCAATTATGGGCTCAATCGTTGATAAGACAAGAACAAAGTGGGGTAAATGTCGTCCTTACCTTAAATGGATGGCAATTCCAATTGCAATTATGACAATTGCTTGTTTCTTACCTGTGTTCCAGGCAAAAGCAACATCAACATTTATCATTATCGCAATTATTTATGTTATCTGGTCGGTTGTTTACACCGTTGCTGACGTTCCTTATTGGGGACTTTCAACTTGTATGACCAACGATACGGTTGTTCGTGGCAATCTTCTTACAATCACTCGTCTTCTTTGCACATTGGGTGCTGGTATTGTTACTGTATTTATTCCAATTATTACAAATGGAATTACAGCAAAATTCAAGTACACAGCAGAAATGCTTGACCAGATTAAAGTTGACAAGGCTGCTGAAATTGCTAATCTTGTTGAAAAACAGGGACTTACCGTTGAAGAAGCAGCAAACACATTTATTAACACAGTTATTAAGGGTCAGGAAATTGCTAACGCTGATACTCTTAAATGGACATACTTCATCGCAGCAGCAGTCCTCGTTGTTGCAGCAGTTCCAATGTTCTTCTATGGTTTCAAAAACACAAAAGAACGTTTCACAGCAGATGATAACCCACCAAGCTTTGGCCACAATATGAAACTTCTTTTTAAGAACAAAGAACTTCTTCTTATTGTTCTTTCAGGTATTCTCGGCGGCGCAAGAATGGTTTATACATATACTGGCGGTCTTTACTTCGCAAAATATGTTCTTCAAAACGAAGGTATGTATAGCTTAATTACTCTTCTTGTTGTTCCAGGTGGTCTTGTTGCATCTCTTCTTGTTCCTTGGATGTCAAAGAAATTCACAAAGAAATGGGCATATATTTTTGTTCACCTCTTTGGTGGTGTTGTAATGGCTATTATGTATTTCGTTGGCTACGATGCTCCTTGGAAACTCGTTATTGCAGCAATCGCACTTGTTCTTCTTGGTATCCCACAGGGTGTTAACAACATCATCACATACGCTATGATTGGTGACACAGTTGACTACCTTGAATGGAAAACAGGTGAACGCGGTGAAGGTATCTGCTTCGCTATGCAGACACTAATCAATAAGATTGGTATGGCTGTTGGCGCTTTCATCGGTGTTATCTCATTCGCAGCAGCAGGAATCAATGCTGAAACAGGTTATATCTCAGCAGAAGGTGCACAGACACTTTGGAATATGCTTGTTCTTTCAGGTGTTATCAGTATGTTTGCTTGCGCAGTTCCGATGTTCTTCTATACAATTACAGAAAAACGTCAGGCTGAAATGGTTAAAGAAATCGAAGCAAGAAAAGTTACTAAATAATTTTTTAAATAAATATCAGACGGTGGTAGGTGACTATCACCGTTCTTTTTTGGAGTATTATGAAATATGAGAATGTAGTTAAAGGTGTTTTTATAGAAAGACCTAACAGATTTATTGCTATTTGTGAAATTGATGGTAAAAAAGAAATCTGCCATGTGAAAAATACAGGCAGATGTAAAGAACTGTTGATTAATGGTGTTACTGTTTGTTTAGAGAAAAGCAATAACCCAAACAGAAAAACTAAATATGATTTAATTGCAGTTCAAAAAGGCGATAGGTTAATCAATATGGATAGTCAGGTGGTAAACAAGGTTGCACTTGAATTTGTGCCAAAACTTTTTAATGATATTAAAAAGATAAAACCAGAGCATAAATATGGCAATTCTCGTTTTGATATTTATATTGAAACTGAAACCGAAAAGATTTTTGTTGAAGTTAAGGGTGTAACACTTGAAAGTGACGGTGTAGCTCGCTTTCCTGATGCTCCTACAGAACGCGGAGTGAAACATCTCAATGAATTACAAAAAGCTGTTACAGAGGGATACAGAGCCTATGTTTTGTTTGTTATTCAGATGAGTGATGTAATTTTTTTTGAGCCTAACCGAGAAACACATCCACAGTTTGCCGACACATTAAAACAAGCAAAAGAAAAGGGTGTAATTCCATTAGCTTATGATTGTGCAGTAACAATTGATACAATTGAAATAAGAAAACCCGTTTTAATAAAACTATGATAAAAGCCGTAGTCAATAAAGACTACGGCTTGATTTTATATTTAATGTGTTTGAGATTAACCGAATTGTGAAAGTAAGAAACCAGCAGCAACAGCTGAACCGATAACACCTGCAACGTTGGGACCCATTGCGTGCATCAAAAGGAAATTTGATGGGTTGTATTTTCTGCCTTCTGTCTGTGAAACACGAGCAGCCATAGGTACAGCTGAAACACCAGCTGAACCAATAAGAGGGTTAACTTTACCACCAGTAATTATGTTCATAAGTTTTGCAAAAAGAACACCACCGGCTGTTGAGAATGAGAATGCAATCAAGCCAAGACCGATAATAAGTAATGTTTTAAGGTCAAGGAATGTTTTGCCTTCTGCAGTTGCACCAACGGTAACACCTAAAAGGATTGTTACGATGTTGCAAAGTGCGTTTTGTGCTGTGTCAGAAAGTCTGTCAGTAACGCCACTTTCTTTGAAAAGGTTACCAAGCATAAGAAAACCAAGAAGTGGAGCAACTGATGGGAGAATAAGAACACAGATAACAGTAACAACGATTGGGAAAATGATTTTCTCAGCTTTGCTAACTGTTCTAAGCTGATTCATTTTAATTTCACGTTCTTTTTTTGTTGTGAGAGCTTTCATAATAGGTGGTTGAATAAGGGGAATCAACGCCATATATGAATAAGCCGCAACGGCGATTGGACCTAAAAGCTGAGGTGCAAGTTTACCTGTAAGGAAAATTGCGGTAGGACCGTCAGCGCCACCGATAATAGCGATTGATGCTGCTTCTTCAGGAGTGAATTGACCTGAAAGAATAGCAAGTAAGAATGCAACATAAATACCGAGCTGTGCAGCTGCACCTAAAAGAAGGCTTGATGGGTTGGCAAGAAGTGGACCAAAGTCTGTCATTGCACCAACACCCATAAAGATTAAGCAGGGGAAGATACTTGATTTAACACCGGCATAAATAAGTCTTAAAACACCGGCATCGTACCAATGAGCACCCTCAACAACTTCGCCTTCATATGACGACATCATAAGTGGGTCATACATGATTTCAGGATAAATATTTACAAGAAGCATACCAAATGCTATTGGCAATAAGAGTAATGGTTCAAATTTCTTTACAACGGCTAAGTAGAAAAGGACAAATGTCACAAGAATCATTACCCAATTTTGCCACGCAAGGTTTAAAAAATTGGAATCATTGAACAAGTCAATGAGTGCATTAATGATTGACATAATTTAGCCTCCGATTAGCCGATTACTGCAAGAACTTCGTCAGTAGCAACTGATGCGCCTTTTGTAGCAATAACTTGCTTAACTGTACCTGCGCAAGGAGCAACTATTTCGTTTTCCATCTTCATAGCTTCAAGAATGAAAAGAACATCGCCTTCATTTACAGCCTGACCGTTTGAAACGTTAACTGAAAGAACTGTGCCAGGCATTGGAGCAACAACTTTTGTTCCGTCACCAACTGCAACCGGTGCAGCAGGTGCTATTGCAACTACAGGTTCAGCAGCAACAGGAGCCACAGGAGCTGGTGCAACAACTGCAACAGGAGCAGCTGTTGGTACAACAGAAGTAACTATAGCTTCGCTGAGCTCGTTTACTTCAACTTCATAATCCATACCGTTTAATGTAACAACATATTTCATTTTAATTTTCTCCTTTATTTCTCAATGAGCTTAATTGACTTGAACACAAGTCTATCAAGTGGAATACCGCTCTGGTGGCTTACAATAGCCATAATTGTTGCAGCGGTCTTATCATCTGTTTTGTAAAGTTCAAGGTCATCAACAAGTCTGATTGAACTAAATGCAAGTCTCTCGAGTGGAATACCACTTTCATGACTAACAATAGCCATAATTGTTGCAGCTGTCTTTTCGCTTGTTTTATATAATTCTAATCCACCGGGGAGTTGTGCAGCCTGAACTGGTGTTGCAACAGGAGTTGCTTTAACTGGTTCAGAAACCGGTGCAGAAATTTTCTTTTCTTCTTTGTTTTTGCTTTTTTTGTCACCGTCAAACAATCTAATTACCTTAGAAAGTACAACGATAATACAAGCAAGTAAAGCAAGAATAATAAGAACAACGATAAAGCCAGTTGCAGAAACGTTTAAAGCTTCGCCAATGGTCATATTTCGTCTCTCCTTAATCTACTTTTTTGATTGTGTATTTGAATGTATTCTTTTCTTTTTGAGCTCTTGCTTCAAAGAACTTTTCAGCTTGCTGAGGGAATGCGATATATGAAAGAACATCTTCATCACATTTCGCTACATCGCCAAGTTCAGCCTTTGTCTGTTCAAATGCTGGCTCAAGAGTATCAGCAAAACGGCATGTTACAGGCTCGTCATCGCCAAGAACTTTCTTCTGAAGGTCGGCATCGATTTCACCAGGTGCTTTTCCATATTCACCCTTGATATATGCCTTGATTTCTTTTGAAATGTTCTTATATCTCTCACCAACGAGCACGTTTGTAACAGCTTGGTTACCAACCATCTGGCTAAGAGGAGTAACAAGTGGAGGATAACCCATATCTTTACGAACCTGAGGAATTTCAAGAAGAGCTTCTTCCATTCTGTCAAGAGCATTCATATCTTCAAGGTTTGCCATCATATTTGAAAGCATACCGCCAGGAACTTTGTAAGTCAAAGCATCTGTATCTGTTACAAGTGCCTTTGGCTTTAAGAGTCCTGATGCAAGATACTGGTCACGAAGTGGCTTGAAGTGGTCGTTAACAGCCTTCAATGTATCTCTGTCAAGACCTGTTTCATAACCAAGACCTGTGAGAGCATCGTGAAGTGTTTCTGTTGCAGGTTGTGCAGTACCACCTGAGAAACAAGATGTTGCTGTGTCAATAATATCACAACCAGCCTCAACTGCTTTGAGAATTGTCATATAAGCCATACCTGTTGTACAGTGAGTATGAAGAATAACCGGCATTTCAGGCATTGCGTCTTTGATTGCACCAACAAGGTCTTTTGCTTCAACAGGAGTCATAACGCCTGCCATATCTTTGATACAGATTGTAGAACAACCCATTTCTTTCATTTCTTTACAAAGAGCCACATAGTTCTCAAGTGTGTGAACAGGGCTTGTTGTATAAGAAATAGCACCTGATGCGATTGCACCGTTTTTAATTGTTTCATCAACTGCTACTTGAATGTTGCGAACATCGTTGAGCGCGTCGAAAATTCTGATAACATCAATACCATTTTCAATACTCTTTTTAACAAACATTCTAACAACATCATCTGGATAGTGCTTATAACCTAAAAGGTTCTGACCACGAAGAAGCATCTGAAGCTTAGTGTCAGGACACTTTGCTTTGATGTTACGAAGTCTTACCCATGGGTCTTCGTTAAGATAGCGAAGACATGAGTCGAATGTAGCACCGCCCCAGCATTCGAGAGAATAAAAGCCTGCCTTATTGAGATTTTCAAGAGCCGGTTCGAAATCTTCGAACGGCATTCTTGTCGCAATAAGTGACTGGTTGGCATCTCTCAATACGGTTTCAGTAAACTGTACTTTCATAGTTTTTTTTGCCTCCAAACACATGTTTAAATTCTTAAAATACAAATATTTCCCAATTTAATTTGTATCGTGATAATTATACATTATAAATATAGTATTATCAATAGAAAAGAAATAATAAAAATAAATTTGGCGTAATAGCAAAAAAAGACACTAAAAAGTGCCTTTTTTTGTCAAATATTTAACACAATATATAAATGCTTTTAGAACAGATTTACCTGAATGCTACCTATATTTGGTGCATAGGTTACTCTGTTGTTAAAACTGTATGAGCCATCGTTTGAAAGTTTGATTTCATTGTCACCAGCTTCTAAATAAAGTACAACAGTTTTTGTCTTGTAATGCTCCCAACTATATGTGCTACGGAAGAAATGATTACCACGATTTTCACCATTTACAGTAAAGGTAATATATCTCTCAACAAGGTCAACATTATAGTTGTGATATCCGCCTTCTTCGTTGTTAGCGTATTCAATAGTGAAATTATAATAACCTGCATTTTCCACATTTACATTGAATGTTGCATAACTACCAGTATCAGATGCAATCCAACCAATCCTCTTACCACTCAACGTATTCTTATCATCTTCAATAGTTGCGCCATTGAAAACTTGCATATCAGCAGGGGTGATTGTTGAAAGTGTAAATACCTTTGAATAAAGACCAATATATTCAATATCAACATTGTCATCTAAAACCACTTTATTATAACCACGATGCAAAAATACACTATCAGTATTACTTGATGATATTTTATCAATGCCGTTTACAGTTATTGTAGTAGGTTTTGATAATTTGATTTGATATGTGGTGTCATAAGGAACAACAACTGACCAAGCGTTCTCATTCTTGTCGGCATTTCTTGATTTTAAAGGTGAAAAATATACATCTGGATTTGTATCATCAAATGGAGAAACATCAACAAAATCTAGTGTAAGAATAGCATCATTAAGAATATTTACATAAATTGTATTTTTACCTTTTTTAAGGTCAGCAGTAATTGTGACACATTCCATATACTCGTCTTTAATTGTTGATGGGAATTTAACATTACGCTCGTTGCCATTTATTGAAATTTGTACATCAGCAGAAATTCTTCCTGCATCAACTGCACCATTTGCATAGACAAAATCAAGCGCATAGAGTCCAGCTTTATCTACATCAACCGTAAATTTAATTGTACTGTCTTTATCAAGTCCTTTAACAACTAAACCCTTTGAACTTGCATAAGAAATCCATTCAGGTACAAACGCATTTCCGTCGAATTTAGCATCTTCCGCTTCAAAACGGAGTGTTCTGTTCTTATTTTTGCTTTCTTCTTCGTCGTTATAAGGCGTAATTTCAATAAAATATGACTGACTTTCACGCTCGCAAGGGAGAGTAAACTTAATCGCATTCCCCGAAACCTTAACAACTTCTGTAAAGCATTCTTCAGGTGAATAAACTGCACCACCAAGTCCTTTGAAATCAACATAAGTTACTTTAACAGTTACTTTATCACCATTTTTGAAATATTTTTCATCGATATTTTCGATTTTTATATTGCTATTTTCAGCACTACCACCAGTTAAGACATAGAACTTGTTTTCTTCTTCGTCAAAACTTGCCATACCGATAAATCCCTTGTTGAAAAGGGGGTATTTACCTTTAAGCCAGTTGCCGATATTACTGTGGAACATATCCCATTCAGTTACATCCAATTCTTTACCCTTCATATCAGCATAGAATTTATAAACCCAATAGTTTGAGTTAGGGGTTACATCATCAGCAACAGTTTCTGCAAGGTTGTTTGCAAGTCGCCAATAAGCAACGCAACCATAAACATCGCTCGCTTCAAGTCTTGAAATCCACTTTACAGATTCACCGGGGATACCGTTAGTTTGCATAAGACCATATTCAGAAATACATATTGGTAATCTCTCAACACCTAATTCGTCACACATTTCATTAAACTCATTGAAACGATATTCCATCCAATAGATTGAATAATTTGGCTCGCCAGCAAGTTCGTGCCATACAAACATATCAGGCATACAGTTGTTTTCTTTGCAATATGTCAAAAATTCTTTGTTCCAATCATAATTGTAACCACAATGTCCCGGACCTGCAATTTTTGCATCGGGATTAATATCTTTAACTACTTGATATGTAGATTTCCAAGCTTCATAGAATTTGTAACGATTTTCTTCAACCCAATGGTCGCCAAACCATTGACCGTTGTCCATTTCGTTATAAATACAATAAACTAACTTGTCTTTATATTCAGAGTTTTCCATTTCAGTAACAGTTTTCTTAACTCTCTCGTTATAAAGCTCAAGACTGTCAAACTGATAATACCAAGTGTCATACATATCTTGCGTATAAATGAAAAGATATTCGCCACCTGCATTGGTAAAGGTTTTATACACCTGATTAACATCGCCGATAGGGTGTTGAAGACCGCCCGCAGGTTTGGTCGCAAGAGTATTTATTGCAATGCTTTCTGTAATTTCACTTGTTGGCACTTCATTTTCAGCAAGACCATAGAGAAATCCTGATGCACGACCTGTTAATTCTGATTGTTTAGAAAAATCAATAGTGAGTGTCGGCACTTTTATAACCATAAAAGCTACACCAAGAATTATAACAAGTGAAAGAAGTGTGCCTAATATTCCTAATAATATTTTTTTGCCTTTTTTCATAAGAATCCCACCTAATTTTGATAGGATAATTTTAACATATAAAAAGTTTTCTTACAATATTATTTCTTGATTTTCATTATTGAGATAATACCCATAGAAATCAAAAACACAGCAAATATTTTTGAAAGATAACGGGTGTCAATAAGATTTAAAAGAAAACTTGCAGGAATAGCACCTAAAATTCCACCTAGTATAACAGGAATAATCTCTTTAAAATCTATTTGTTTTTTTACTGCATAAATAATAACCGACAGAATAGCGCAGGGGATAAAGAAAATTAGATTTATTCCTTGTGCCGTGATTTGTGGAATATTTGCAAACACAACTAAAAATATTATCAGTATTCCACCACCACCGAATCCCATCGAACCGATAATTCCTGCTAAAAATCCTGCGAGAATTGATAATGTCATACTCATTTTATAAAAAGTCTCACTCCCGACCAAATCATAAATATTGCAAAAACGAAAGACAGAGCATTATTACTAATTCGTTTGATTAAAAAAGTACCGATAACGCTACCCAAAAGTCCGGGTAATAAGAAAACATAAGCATCTGAAAAGTTGACATTACCGTTAAGAAGATATATAATTGAACTGATAATTGTAATTGGCAGAATTGTTGCAACTGCGTTGATTTGGGCTTTGCTTTGTTCCATACCCATTTTGCAATATAACGGAACAGTCAGCATTCCACCACCAGCACCGAGAATTATATTTATTGCGCCAATTAAAGTTCCAACAAAAAACTTTTTAACATTATTCAAAACAAAACCTCCGGGAGTGATTTGTGTGAAGACTAAATTCAAAAGTAAAATAAGCCCTGCGCTTTATATAGCTTTGGCAATTTATCATCTTTTGATTATTGGTGTTTTTGTATCATCATATTTTCTTTATTACAAAGGTCTTACCAACGGTTTAGGTATTTTTCTTATAATCGTTGATGTTGTATTTTTGTTACCATTAGTTTTCAATACATATTATACCCTTGAAGATAAAGCAATATTTATTCACCAATGGCCTTTTATCAGAATAAGAATTGGTTATGGTAATATTTTTGAAATTGATAATAAACCAGTTGAGAAAAATAAGAATACAAAACATGCTTCACTTTCAAACGAAAAGCTTGTAATTGGTTATTATCATTATTCAATCGACAATAGCAATAAAGAAAAAAGATATGTTGAAATTTCACCTGCTGATGCTGATTTATTCCTTATCAAAATGGGTGGACATTTCAAACGTGCCCGTGATATTGCAGCAAAACTTGAAGAAGAGCATAAACAGAGAAATGAAGAACATTTCAGAAAGAAAGCAATCGCTGATAAAGTTCGCGAAGAAAAAGAAGAAGCCAATAAACCAGTTGATGTGGTAGTTAAACCAGTCAAAAAGAATAAAGCGAAAGTTAAAGTTGAAGAAACTGAAGAATAGAATTAAAACGCTTAGCAGATTGGCTAAGCGTTTTTTGTATGTTTAGCATGATAGAAAAATTCCCTTTACACGAGAATTTTATTCACCTATAATGTTATTGTAAAACTAAAAAAAAATAGTTACTATTGACTTGTAGCTACAAGAAATATTTTGAGGTGATTTTATGATAATATATTTTGGCGAAAACATAAAGAAACTCCGCAAAGAAAAAGGATTAACTCAAGAAACTCTAGCAGATTTTTTAGGCGTTTCTTTCCAAACAATCAGCAAATGGGAAAGGGGAGAAACCTACCCAGATATAACAACACTTCCCGTTATTGCCTCCTTCTTTAATGTGACTATTGACGATTTGCTTGGTGTTGATAAGGCAAAAAAAGAAGAAAAAATCAATGAATTCCTTGATTTGTATGAAAGGTGGCGACTTAAAGAAACTGCTGAAACATTTACAAAATTTAAAGTTGCAGTTAAAGAGTTTCCGGGAGATTATCGTATTCTTGTAAGGTATATGGAACTTTTAAGGTGTGAATGTGATTATAAAGATGAAAAAGCAACACAGAAATTGCTTTCTATTTATGATAATATTCAAAAGCATTGTACCGATGATAGTATAAGAATGTGGTCAAAACGTATTATCTGTCAGCATTTGAATAGGTTAGCAGGTTGTACAAATAATTATGACTATAAGCAACGTGCTAATGAAATTCTTGCAGAAATGCCATCTTTACTTAATTCAAAGGAATATCTTGAAGTAACAATGAATGATGATATTGAAATGCAAAGAACTGTATGTGAAACTGCGATTACAGAGCTACTTTATTTGCTTGATAATTGTTTTGCTCATTATTGTTATTATGATAGTAATTTTACAACTGAATATAAAATTGAAGCAGTCAGCAATATAAATGCACTTTTCCATACCTTTTATCAAAATGATAATTACGGAAAGAATTGGATGCATCTTGTATATAACTACGGGCATTTAGGACATTGGCATTTTGAGTTAGGAAAAGCAAAAGAAGCACTGCGTTATCTTAAAATTGCAGCTGAATATGCTGTTAAGTGTGATTCTGTTTTTAATAATACAGAAACGGTAGCAAAATTTTATGAGCAAGAAAGAGATTATCGGGAAATGAATATGTGCACTCGTATGAAAGAACTTATGACAAAGCATTACCCATTATCCACCGAATTCAAATCCAAACCCGAATTTCAAGAAATAATTAAAATATTAGAATATGTATAAAAAAGAGGTTGCATTAAGCAACCTCTTTTAATCTATCGCCTTTGGCATATTCCACTTAAATATTATAGCAAGAACTCTCAAAACAAATGTAACAAGTGTGCCAGCAATAATTGCAAAATTATCATTTATACCTGCGAGGAACATTAAATAATATGTAAGTGAACCTGCAATAGCTGCAAGGGCATATATTCTCTTGACAAGCACAAAAGGTGTCGAGTTTGTTAAAACATCTCTGAGCATACCACCACAAATACAAGTGATAGCACCACAACTTACAGGGATTAAACCACTATCAGCATATCCGTGTTGGATTGCCACTTTAACACCGATAACTGCAAAGGCTCCAAGACCCAGTGCGTCAAATATATCATTTATGTGCTCAATTTTTATTTCATTTTCAAGATAAAACTTTTTAAAAGTCTTTGCACACATAAAAACTAAAAGTGCAACAAGAAAACATATAATGAGATGGTGATAACTACTGAAAACAGCAGGGGGTGAGAAACTGAAAATAACATCTCTGGTAAGACCACCACCGCAAGCAGTGATAATTGCAAGAAGAATAACACCAAAAAGGTCAGTTTTTCGTCTTATAGCAACCATTGCTCCTGAAATTGCAAAAGCAATAACACCTAAAAGTTCAATAGCAAGTGAAAAAGTATCCATAAATACTCCTGATTAATAAAATTAGTGGACGCAAGCGTCCTTTTTTCGACAATATTCTAGCATACTTTTTCAGTGATTTCAACACATAAAAATATCACATAACAACATTAAAATTACTCCTGAAACACCACCAACTGAGGATAGTCCCAAAGTCCAATAGTTAACAGGAATATGCACCTCAATAAATTTGCCGATAAAGTTTACCGCAAAAAGAGCGCTAATCCCTTGCATAGCTGTTAAAAGTAATGCTGTGAAAAACTTTTTGGATTTTATATATGTAATAAAAATGATAATTGTATAAATTGAAAAAATTATACCAAGAAAAACATTTGCTGATTGCACTTTTTTCACCTCAAAAAAATATTTTTTGGACATAATATTTTTATTGTTTAAATAATGTTTTTATGCATAGAAATTATAAGAGGTGATTTTGTGTCAGAGATTAGAAGAACATATGAACAATTTTGCACACATTTTGGGAAGAATGTGGTTTTTGTAGAAGTTTGTAATGCTGATGGTGAGTACAAAATCTATTGCACCAATAAAGAATGTTTGAATAAAGACGAAAAATGCAAGAACAAATTAAGACAAAATTGTTAAGTTTATCATATTGACCGATTGAGAAAAAAATAGTACAATATAAAAACCAAAAGAATACTATTTTAAAATTTATATATAGCGGTGAGTTTATGCAGAAAATCTGTGATTCAATTTATGACATCATCGCATTCTCAAACGGTATCATTTATACTCGAAAAAAGACTCTTGAAAATGGTTCTGCAAGAGTCAGCTTTTATGGATACGATATAAAAAGAATGCAAAATACTCCGGTTACAAAAAGTGTTTATCTTTTGAACAAATTTGGTCCGGAATACAAAAAAATAGCAGAGCAATTAGGCGACTATGTTTCTTGTGATGCTGATATTTTGCCATCAAAACAGGTTGTCGTTGTTTATCCAAGTGGCGAAACAGGATTTTTCTCTCCAACGGGTGATATGGTCTGGTCAAGTGACTTGCTTTATCAAGGTTGTGAAATCTGTGGTGCAGTTTATGATGACCGTCAGATTTGGAGTGTTATACCAGACCTTAACTGTGTTGTCAGCTATTCAGTTTCACACAAAAAATTCAGTATGAGAATCGGTTCAAAAGACTCAAACACATTTGAACATCCAATATCTATTTCGAAATATGATAATGAGTTGTTTATTTGTAACAGAGACTCAAATAAGGTTCGCACAATTAATCTAAGTGATTATTCAGTTAATGATTTCAGAATCTTTGACGAACCAGTTTATAAATATTTACGTTCTTGTGGCAAAGAAATTGTTGTTCTTGAATCAGGCGTATATGTATTGTAATTTTATCAAAATAAAGGAGTATTAAATATGAGTGAAGAATTCAATCCAGACCTTGTGTCAGTTATAGATGAAAACGGTGTTGAACATGTTTTTGAAGAACTTGACAGAATTGAAACAGATACAGCAAAATATGTTGCTCTTCTTCCTGTATATGACGAAGCAGAAGAAATTCTTGACGATGATGGTGAACTCATCATTCTTAAAGTTTGTGAAGAAGATGGCGAAATATATTTAGAGCCAATTGAAGATGATAACGAATTTAACGAAATTGGCAAAATTTTTGAAGAACGTCTTTCTAAATTATTTGACTTCAACGAGGAAGAATAATTATAAATAAAACATTTACCCTGCGAAGCCCGATAACTGCGGATGATATTAACCCAACACTCACTAAAAGGGAGCTTATACTCGGTTTGTTGGGAGCAGACCTCCCGTCATATTGACGGACGAAGGGAGCACAGATACAAAACGGAAAGCACCCACCTGCTTAACACGCAGGTTAGTATTCACCGCAACCGACTTTGTGGGGGACCTTTATGGACGCAACTTGTTGCGTCTTTTTCTTTTGTTTAAATCTATTTTTATTTGTCAATAATTCACTCATAAGGAGTGAATTTATGAAAAAAACAATATTAAGAATTGAAATTTCAGTTTTAATTGCACTTATAATTTGTTGTGTAACAAATATTAATACTTTCTCAAAACAATGCGACAATATAAGAGACAAAATGCTTCGTATGCATGTAATTGCAAATTCAGATAGTGAAGAAGACCAAGAACTCAAACTAAAAGTCCGTGATGCTGTGTTAGAAGAAGGCAAAGAACTTTTTGATGGTTCAGTTACAAGTAAAGACGCCGAGAAAATTCTTGTGCCACATATAAATAAACTCGAACAAGTCGCCCTTGAAACTATAAAAAATGAAGGCTTTGATTATAAAGTAAAAATCACAGTTGGGGAAGAATATTTTAAAACCCGAACTTATGATAACTCTGTAACTTTACCTGCTGGGTATTATACTGCAGTTAAAGTAGTAATAGAGGAAGGGCAAGGTCAAAACTGGTGGTGTGTGATGTTCCCACCAATGTGTTTGCCTGCTGCAAATGCAGAATGTGAACTTTCAGATGTTCTAAATACTGATGAAACTGATATAGTAACCAATAGCGAAAAATATAAATTCAAATTTAAAATTGTTGAGTTTTTAGAAGATTTGATGAAAAGAAAATAATACTTTACAAATGGTGTGACTTTTTGGTAATATAATATTGTGGTAGTTTTGAATTTTTTAATTACTGCAATTACTCATCCAAGGAGTTGGATATTATGCCACTTGTGTTAGCGCATCGCGGCGCAAATAAAGTAGCACCGCAAAACACATTGCCTGCTTTCCTAAAAGCAATACAATTTAATGCAGACGGAATCGAAACCGACGTTCATTTGTGTAAGGACGGCGAGATTGTTATTTGTCATAACTATACTGTTGATGCTACATCAAACGGTAAGGGTTCTATTGACGAAATTACATTCGCAGAATTACGCGAATTGGACTTCGGTTCTTATTTTTCTAAAGACTTTAAAGGTGTAACACTACCAACACTTGCAGAACTTTTAAACTTGGTTAAAAATATGAATTTAATCAATATTGAAATCAAACCACCAAAGAAGAATAATGATTTGGTTAAAAGAGTGGTTGAAGAAATTTATAAATTTGGCATTGAAGAAAATTCAATTATATCTTGTTTTGAACCTGAGTGTATCAGACAAGTGAAAGAAATTGACAAAAATTTAAAAACAGGTCTTTTATATGAGCGTGGCGCGCTTGGTGATGAAATTATGAATTTTGGTGTTGCAAAATATTGCAAACAGTTAAACGCAGATGCCGCTCATCCAGAACGCGTTTTATTGACAGAAGAACTTGTAAAAGATTTACATAATAATGGGATTAAGGTTAATCCTTGGACAGTCAATTTAAAAGAAGATATTATAAAATATACATCCTGGGGATGTGACGCATTGATTACAGATGTCCCTGATTTTTGTCGTCAGGTATTAAAGGAGATTGAATAATGAAAGCAGCTAAATATAGTATTATTCCAAAACCACAAAAATATGAAGTTTTAGATGGTACATACACGGTAACAACAGAAACTGCTGTTCTTTGCAATCCTGAATTTGTGAAAGCGGGGAATTATCTTTCACAATTTTTACAGACAAAAAAGGATGCACAGAATGGTGCAATTAAAATTAATAAAGACGATAGCATTCGTAGTGAAGGCTATAAGTTGAAAATCAATAATGATGGTGTTGTTATCACAGCATCTGATGCGAATGGTGCCTTTTATGGTGCTGTAACACTTAAAATTATGATTATGCAGTCCAAAAAAGAAAGCGGAGTTGCGGTTCTTAATGGTGCACATATTTATGACTATCCAAAGTTTTCATATCGTGGTGGAATGATGGATGAAAGTCGTCATTTCTTTGGCGTCGATGCGGTAAAGCGTGCCCTTGACAGTATGGCGTTATTGAAACTTAATAAATTCCATTGGCATTTAAGCGACGACCAAGGATATAGAATTGAAAGTGAAGAATTTCCACTTCTCAATGAAATCAGTAGTAAAAGAAAATATGAGCTCCTTGGTGGTTGTAACAATCTTCTTTATCCTGAAATTGCGAAAGATGGAAACGAATATTTTCATTATTACAAAAAAGATGAAATCCGTGAAATTGTTGAATATGCAAAAGCATTGTGCATTGATATAATTCCTGAAATTGATATACCTGGTCATACAGTTGCAATTCTTGCAGCTTATCCTGAACTTTCTTGCTTAAAAGGTGAATATGAAGTATTTTGTGAAAACGGAATAACTAAAGACATCCTTTGTGCAGGTCAGGAAGAAACCTATGATTTTGTTGAAAAACTTTTAACTGAAGTTTGTGAGTTGTTCCCGTATGAATATTTTCATATGGGTGGCGATGAGGCATCAAAGGGTCATAAAATTTGGGAAAAGGATTGCCCTGTTTGTCAACAAAAAATGCAAGAACTTGGTCTTGAAAAGGGTAAGGATTTGCAGGTGTATTTTAATAATCGTGTCAACGATATGCTCAAAAAATTCGGTAAAAAGAGTATTGAGTGGAATGACGGAATCGGTGAAAATACAGATAGTGATATAATTGGTCAATATTGGATGTATCGTACGCCGGCTTGGGTTAAGAAAGAGAATGATAAACGTAAGTTTATTGTATCTACTTGTCCGACATTATATTTCGATTATTCTTTTGCAAGTGTACCGCTTAAAAAAGTATATAACTTCAATGTTGCAAAATCGGGCTTTGTAAATGAGAAAAATGTTCTTGGTGTAGAGTTTGAATCTTGGGCAGAGTGGATTGATACCGAAAATTCTTGGCAGTTTGCGGTATATCCAAGGATTTTTGCAGTTGCTGAAGTTGCTTGGACAGAAGATAAACTTAAAAACTATAAAGATTTCTATAAGCGCCTTGGTTTCTATAAGATGTATATGAAATCAAAAAATATCAATTATTCAAGAATTGAGAAAAAAATGTGGTTCAAAGTAAAGAACAAATCAGTTTTCCATCTTGGTGAACGCGGTAATGAGTATAAATATAATGAAAAGCTCAAGATGAAAAAATAGGAGAAAACAAATGACAATTACACATTTATTATCTTTCTTTGCGGGTATCGGCTTGTTCCTTTACGGCATTAATGCCATGGGTGACGGTCTTGAATATGCCGCAGGTTCAAAAATGAAAAAGATTTTGGGTGCACTAACCAAAAACAGGTTTTTAGCAGTTGTTATGGGTGCACTTGTAACTGCACTTATTCAAAGCTCGTCAGCGACAACAGTTATGGTTGTGGGCTTTGTTAACGCTGGACTTATGAATCTGGCACAAGCAGTTGGCGTTATTATGGGTGCGAATATCGGTACAACCGTTACTAGCGTGCTTATTGCTCTTGATTTAAGCGACATTGCACCAATAGCACTTTTCCTTGGTGTGTTTGTTATGCTATTTGTAAAGAAAGACATTATTAAACATATCGGACAAACTGTTGCTGGCTTTGGTATGCTTTTCTTGGGTATGGACACAATGTCAGCGGCTATGGAGCCATTAAGAGATTCTGAAGTTTTCATTTATTTTATGACAAACTACAGCAATCCAATTGTTGGGATTCTTATAGGTCTTGTACTCACTGCTGTAATTCAGAGTTCGTCTGCAAGTATTGGTATTTTACAGGCTCTCGCAGTTCAAGGACTTGTACCTATTGAATTCGCTATTTATATTCTTTTAGGACAGAACATCGGTACTTGCGTTACAGCACTTCTTTCTGCGGCAGGTTCAAAAACCAACTCAAAGAGAACTGCAGTTATGCATTTGCTCTTTAATGTTATAGGTACAGTCATCTTCTTAATGATTACTGCATTTACACCATATATAGACTTACTTGAAAGAATAAGCGACAATGTTTCAGTGCAGATTTCAACTGCTCATATTATCTTTAATGTAGTAAGCACAGTTATTCTCTTCCCATTTGCAAATTGGATTATTAAAATGGCATGTATTCTTGTTCCTGATAAAGAGCCAGAAGACTCAAAACTTGAATTCAAATTTTATGATGAACATCTTCTTACAACGCCACCAGTTGCTGTTGAACAGATTGGTAAAGAAGTTGTCAGAATGGCAAAACTTGCAAGGGACAACTTTGACCGTGCAGCAACAGCTCTTATAAATAACGATACATCTAAAGGTGAAAAGATTGAGTCAGTTGAAGAAGTTATTAACTTCTTGAATCATGGAATCACAAGACATCTTGTTAAAATTAACGCTCTTGATTTGGACTATTCAGATGCTAAATACATTGGCCGTTTGTTCCATGTAATCAACGATATTGAACGTATCGGTGACCACGCAGTTAACCTTAGTGAAGCAACCGTAGTGCGCAGTAATGAGAAACTTGCAATTTCTGACGAAGCAGTTGCAGAACTTGAAACAATGCGCAAATGTGTTGTTGAATTGCTTAATACTTCAATTAATTCATTTGAAAAGCAAGAATTAACACTCGAAGAAGCAAAACGCATTGAAACTCTTGAAACTGCATCTGATAATCTTAAAGAGAAATATCAAAATGCACATCTTCGCCGTCTTAACGAAGAGCATTGTGAAACCCGTGCTGGCATGATGTTTGTGAATACCCTTATCGACTTTGAGCGCGTTGGTGACCACTCAAAGAACATTGCCTTTGCAGTTGCTAAAAAACCAGGCGAAAAAGTCGCAGCAGATGAAAAAATAGTTGAATCATATTAAAAACGGTTATAGAGATTATTCATTGCTAATTATATATAGGAGTTGAAAATATGAAAAAGGTAATTTCAGTTTTTCTTTCATTAGTTCTTTTATTAACTTTGACTTCTTGTCAATCAACATTTAAAACTGATAATATTGACGCTTTCAGTGTAATGAAAAACGCTCAAATCATCGGTGATTTGAAAGGAAAAGTAGCAACAGAAGGAACATTTATCGAAATTCGTTTTCAAGAAGATGTAACTTTTGATACAGTTGTTATAAAAGAAAAGGATAATCAGATTGATAAATTCTCAATCTGGCTTGAAGATGAAAAAGGCGAATATAAATCAATATATCAACAAGATAGAATTGGTGAGTATCGATATTGCGAAATCGGTGAACATACTGCTGATTCTCTCAAAATTTGCATCGAATCATCAAATGAAAACCAATATAATTTGAAAGACATTGATGTGCTTAATGTTAAAGATAATAAAAATAAGGATTTTCGTGTTACATCATATTTGGTTTGCCAATGGTTTTATGGTAACGAAAATGTTGAAACAGAGAAAATGAACACATTAACAGATATAATTTTATTTGGTGTTGCTCGATTTGATGAAAACGGAAAAGTGTATCTTCAAGACCTTGATATTAATGGTGAAATGGTAAGTGGAGATAAGATTTTAAAAAAAGTAATCGAAGATGTTAAAAATGCAAATCCAAATATTAAAATCCATTGCAATATTTTAGGACCAGATGGTGCTGACTCCGATAATAAAGAAAAATTACATAGTCAAGCATTTGTTGATAACGATAAAGTACTTATAGACAATATTTTGGATTTATTAAAAGAATATGAGTTCGATGGTATTTTCTTTGACTATGAATATCCTTATAGCAAAAAAAGTATTGAAGACTATTCTGATTTCCTTGTGAAACTTGATTCAAATTTAGGCGATTATATTCTCGGTGCAGCATTCTCTCATTGGAGTTGCAACATTTCAAAGGACGCTATTAAAGTTCTCGACAGAGTTGAAATTATGGCGTATGACAATATGGGCGAATATAGTGCTCACGCTGAATTTGCAACGGTTGGTGGCGCTTTGGCAATTAAAGATATTGAAAAACGTGGCTATGATTTATCAAAATGTGATTTGGGATTGCCATTCTATGGCAGAACACATGGTGGTGAAGAAGCGTGGCCATCTTATGCACAGATTGCTGGTGATTTAGAAAACGACCCATTTAAAAATAAGGTTCCAAAATCATATATGAATGGTGTTACAGATAGCTCAATAATAACAAGTTTCAATGGCGTTCAAATGATTAAGGATAAAACAGCATTTGCTAATGACTATGGTCTTGGTGGCGTAATGGTGTGGCATTATACTTGTGATGTGCCTTATGAAGACGATTTATCACTTTTCAAGGCAGTTCAAACCTCACTTGAAACAAGAAATTAAACACAAAAAAGCCGTGCTTTTCAGCACGGCTTAATCTTTTGTCTGAATTCAATTATTTGTTGAGCGAATTTACAATATCTCTTGTATCTCTTGCAATAACAAGTTCTTCGTTTGTAGGAAGAACATAGACCTTAACCTTTGAGTTAGCTGTTGAAAGTTCACCCTCAGCACCCTTAACAAGTGTCTTGCCATATTCTTCGTCAATTTCGATACCAAGGAATGTGAGTTCTTTACAAACCTTTGCACGAATGTCATCAGCATTTTCACCGATACCACCTGTGAATACGATTGCGTCGATACCATCCATTGCAGCAGTATAAGCACCGATATATCTCTTAATCTGATATGCAAGAATATTTCTTGCAAGTGCACAACGTTCGCCAAGACCTTTTTCGTTTGAAGCTGCTTCTGCTTTAACATCACGGTCGTCTGATGAAAGACCTGAAATGCCAAGAATACCTGATTTTTTGTTGAGAAGTGTATCCATTTCTTTAACAGAAAGGTTTTCTTTTTCCATAATATAGAGAATTGCAGATGGGTCAACAGCGCCGCAACGAGTACCCATAATAAGACCATCAAGTGGAGTAAGACCCATTGTTGTGTCGATTACCTTACCACCCTTAACAGCTGTAATTGATGAGCCGTTGCCAAGGTGACAAGTAACAATCTTAAGGTCCTCAATATTCTTGCCCATAACTTCAGCACATCTTGCACTTACAAAACGGTGTGATGTACCATGGAAACCATATTTGCGAACCTGATATTTTTCATAGAATTCATAAGGAACAGGGAATGTGTATGCTTCTGCTGGCATTGTGCTGTGGAAAGCATTGTCAAATACTGTAACCTGTGGAACATCTTTACCGAAAAGCTCAATACTTGCATTGATACCCTGAATATGAGCTGGGTTGTGAAGTGGTGCTAATGCACACAATTCTTCAATACCTTTGATAACTTCATCAGTTACAAGCATACTCTTGTTGAAAAGAGCGCCACCTTGAACAACACGGTGACCAACAGCTGTAATTTCGCTGATGTCATCAATAACTTTGTAATCGCCCTCAGTAAGAACTTTCTTAACTTCTGCAAATGCAGCAGTGTGATTCTTCATTGGAACTTCATACTCAACTTTTTTGCCGTCAGGAGTCTTGAAACTGATACAAGCATTATCAGAACCAACTCTTTCGCAAATACCTTTTGCGATAACTTCTTCATTTGTCATATCAATAAGCTGATATTTAAGTGAAGAACTACCTGCGTTAATAACGAGAATTTTCATTATACATTTCCTCCGTTTTTTTACTTTTTTCTTGAAGTAAAATCAAATCTATATTATTATATACTTGTATTTATTTAATTTCAAGTAATTTTCTTCATTTAGTGAGGTTATTTATGTCAGTAATCGGTATTGTTTGCGAGTTTAATCCTTTTCATAACGGGCACAAATATTTAATTGACTCAGTTAAAACGGAAAACGATATTATTGTGGCTGTTATGAGTGGCAATTTTGTCCAAAGGGGAGAACCAGCAATTTTTTCAAAAGAAACAAGAGTTAAAGCAGCACTTTTAAGTGATGTTGATATTGTTCTCGAATTACCATTTGTTTATGCTAGCGCATCTGCAGAATATTTCGCATTTAATGCTGTGAAAATTCTTTCTGATTTCGGTTGCGATAAAATTACTTTTGGCACAGAAAATGCTGATATAGAAGCGATTAATAATGCAGTCGATGTTTTATTGAGAGAAGATTTTAATAATGAAGTCAAGAGTTTTTATAATGATGGTGTGAGTTTCCCTGTTGCTCGACAAATGGCTTTTGACAAGTTTAATGTTGGTTGTGACATTTCAACACCTAATAATATTCTTGCTATTGAATATGTCAAAGCAATTCGTAAACTCGACGCAAAAATTGAACCAATAACCGTTAATCGTAAGGGTGCAGGCTATAACGATATTGAAGCTATTGATGAATTTGCATCTGCGACTCACATAAGACAACTAATTTGCAATAATGAGTCATACGAAAAATTCATTCCAGATTATTTATTAGATTTATATAACGAAGACATAAAAAATGGAAAATATCTTTCAACAGAAAAGTTTGATTTAGCGGCATTTAGTATTATGCGCTCAAAACTCGGTGACGATTTAACTGATATTGCCAATATGGGCGAAGGTTTGGATAATAGAATAAAATCTGCGGTAAAAAACAATACCCAACTTTCAAAACTATATGATGAAATAAAAACGAAAAGATATACACATACAAGAATTAAAAGAGCCGTGCTATCAATAATTCTTGATGTGAAATCTACTGACCTTGAAATTTCACCACCATATTGTAGAGTTTTAGGCTTTAACACAAAAGTAAGCAGTAAAATGGGCGAGTTGGCAAAAAACAGTAAGCTGCCATTTGTTGCTGTGTATTCTGATATAGTGAATCTTGAATCAAAAAACGCAAACAGAGTTTTTGAATTAGAAAATAAATCAACCGATTTTTATAATTTAATTTTGCATAATTCTGAGTCTTGTTCAACCGAAATGAAGTTCGCACCAATAAAAATGCAGTAAAATGCAGGAAAACTTGCAAAATCACTTGCTTTTTTCTTGCAAAAATTGTATATTTATTTAGTGAATAATTTATTATTCGGGGTGTTCAAAGGATGAAAAATTTCATTTTGTCAAAGGTCGATTTGACAGACAAAAAACTTTCAAAAGGTCATAAAAAACTTGTTCAATATATTACTGATAATTATGATAAAGCAGCTTTTATGACAGCATCAAAGCTTGGTGAAACAGTTGGTGTCAGCGAGTCAACTGTTGTGCGATTTGCAACTGAAATCGGTTTTAAAGGTTATCCTGAACTTCAAAAAGAATTGCAGAGAATGATTAAATCAAAGCTTACAGCAGTTCAGAGAATGGAAGTTTCAAGCAACCTTATTGGTGAGCAAGATGCAATCAAAAAAGTGCTTAATGGTGACATAGAGTTGATTCGTAAAACTCTAGAGAGCGTTTCAAGTTCTGAATTTTCAAAAGCAGTTGAAACAATAAATAGCGCAAAAAGAATTTATATTCTTGGCGTAAGAAGTTCAGCAGCGTTGGCGAGTTTTCTTTATTTTTATCTTAATCCTGTATTTGAAAATGTAGTTCTAGTTGATACTTCAAGTGCTAGTGAAATGTTTGAGCAAATGTTCAGAATCAGTGAAAAAGATGTGTGCGTTGCAATCAGTTTTCCACGATATTCAAAACAAACTATCAATGCATTGCGCTTTATAAATGACCGTGGCACAAAAATAATTGCAATAACTGATTCAGACGACTCACCAATAGCAGAATATGCTGACACACTTCTCGTTGCAAAAAGTGATATGGTGTCGGTGGTTGATTCATTGGTAGCGCCTTTAAGTCTTATTAATGCACTTGTAGTTGCGGTAACTTTCAGTCGCCGCGAAGAGGTTTATAACAACTTTAACAAACTTGAAAGCATTTGGGATGAATATCAGGTTTATGATAAAGCAGATGGAGTAAATAATGGGTAGAAAAGTAATAGTAATCGGCGCAGGTGCAGCAGGCACAATGGCTGCGGGTGTAGCTGCCCAAAATGGTGCAGAAGTCATTTTGTTTGAACGAAATAAAAAAATAGCACGAAAAGTTATGATTACGGGTAAGGGTAGATGCAATGTGACAAATAATGTTGCAGATACTCAGGAATTTATTTCGAATATTCCCGGAAATGGTCGTTTTTTATATGGTGCATTTTCTTCATTTAATTCGCAAGATACAATGAACTTCTTTGAAGAATATGGTGTCCCACTTAAAGTTGAACGTGGTAATAGAGTGTTCCCTATAAGTGATAAGGCTGTTGATATTGTTGACGCTTTAAATAGATATATAACTATAAATAAAGTTCAAAGAAAAACTGAAAGAGTAACAAAATTACTCGTTGAAAGTAGTGAAATTCGTGGTGTAAAAACTGAATCTGGCAATGAATATTTTGCTGATGCAGTAATTGTTGCAACAGGAGGACTATCTTATCCAAAAACCGGTTCAAGCGGTGATGGATATGATTTCGCCAAAAGCGTTGGTCATACAGTAACGGAATTGAGACCATCACTTTCAGCACTTGTTTGCCGTGAAGGTCTTTGCAGTGAATGTATGGGACTCTCTTTGAAAAATGTAGCAATACGAGTTGTTGATACACAGAAAAAGAAAGAAATCTATGACGATTTTGGTGAAATGCTTTTTACACATTTTGGTGTATCAGGCCCAATGATTTTGTCTGCAAGTGCACATATGCGCAATATGGAAAAAGCAAGATATGAAATCTATATTGACTTGAAGCCTGCCTTGAATCACGAAAAATTAGATGCAAGAATTTTAAGAGATTTTGCAGATAACAGCAATAAGTCAATATCAAATATACTTGCATTACTTGTACCAAAATCGTTGATTGTGCCAATACTTAAAATGGCTCATATAAAACCATCAGAAAAAGCAAATCAAATTACAAAAGATATGCGAAAAGCTCTTATTGATGTTATTAAGGGCGTTAAACTCACTGTTATGGATTTTAATGACATATCAGAAGCAATCGTTACATCGGGTGGAGTTAAAATCAGTGAAATTAATCCAAAGACTATGGAAAGTAAAATCTGTAAAGGATTGTATTTTGCTGGCGAAGTAATTGACTGTGACGGATATACAGGTGGATTTAACTTGCAGATTGCTTTTTCAACAGGTCAATTAGCAGGTAAAAGTGCAGTAGAAAATTATTAAGGATTTTATATAAAAGGGGATATATTTTATGATTAATGTTGCTATTGATGGACCAGCAGGCGCTGGTAAAAGTACAGTTGCTCGTGCAGCAGCACAAAAATTAGGCTATATCTATGTTGATACTGGCGCTCTTTATAGAGCGGTCGGAGTTTATTGTTTGAGAAACTCTATTGTTACAACTGATATCAACGGTGTAAGCGCTATTTTAAAGGATATTACAGTTGAACTTAAATTCATTGATGGTGTGCAACATGTGTTCTTGAATGGTGATGATGTTTCAACAGAAATCAGACTTCCAGAGGCTTCAATGGCTGCGTCGAATGTTTCAGCAATTCCATCAGTCAGAGCATTCTTATTTGACCTTCAAAGAGATATTGCCGCAAAGAACAATTGTCTTATGGATGGCAGAGATATAGGTACAGTTGTTCTTCCAAATGCTCAAGTTAAAATTTTCCTTACAGCAGACCCAGAAGAAAGAGCAATGAGAAGATATAAAGAACTTATCGAAAAGGGTAGCAACGTAACATTTGAAGAAGTTCTTGAAGATTTAAAAGTGCGTGATTATAACGATTCTCATCGTGAAATTGCACCACTTAAACCAGCAGATGATTCTGTAATCGTTAACACAACAGGTATGACTCTTGAAGAGTCAATTAATACAATTGTTAAAACAGTTGAGGGGAAGATATAAATGTCTATAACTCCAAAATTTGATTATACAAATTTTAAAAAGCAAAAGATGATGAATGTCATCAGACCAATCGGTAATTTATTTTGTAAAACTTACTATAAAGTTGAGTTTGAAGGTCTTGAAAATATCAATCGAACAGATGCTTTCATTATTGCACCAAACCATGTAACAGAGTTTGACCCATTATTTGTTGCTATGGCATCAAAAAGACTTTTCTATTATATTGCAAAAGCTGAATTGTTTAAAAACCCACTTCTTAACAAAACTATCAGAAGTTTAAATGGTTTTCCAATTGTCCGTGGTATAGGTGATAAAAACGCGCTAAATTATGCTATTGAAGTTATAAGGCGCGGTGAAGTGCTTTGCATTTTTCCAGAAGGCACTCGTTCGCCTGACGGCACACCTAAAGAAGCAAAATCCGGTGTAGGTTATATCGCAAGAAGAACAGGCGTCGATATTATTCCAACTGCAATATATATGGAAGACAAAGACAGAAAAGGTTCAAAAGTTATTGTTAAATTCGGCGAAGCTTTTAAATATAAAGATATGGGCTTTACTGATAATGGCAAAACTTCTGAAAATAAAGCAGTTGCAAGAAAAACAATGGATATGATAAAAACTCTTTGGGAGGAATGTAAGTGCAGATAACTCTTGCAAAAACAGCGGGATTTTGCTTTGGCGTAAATAGAGCAGTAAATATGCTCTATGACCTTGTTGACAAGGGTGTAAGTGTTTGTACTCTTGGTCCGATAATTCATAACCCACAAGTAATTGAAGACCTTGAAAATAAAGGCGTTAATATACTCGATTCAATAGAAAATGCGAAAAAAGATAAAAAGGTAGTAATCCGTACTCACGGTGTCGAGCGTTGCGTTTTAGAATATTGCGAAAACAATTCATTAGACTATACTGATGCCACTTGTCCTTTTGTAAAAAAAATACATAAGATTGTTCGTGAGAATTCAAGTTCTGATTTGCCGGTACTCATTGCTGGGGACAAAAAGCATCCCGAAGTTGTTGGTATTAAAAGCTATTGTGCAGGGGATTGTTTTGTATTCAATTCTTGTGAAGAATTAGAAGAAATTTTTAAAAATAACAATTTTAAACCTGAAAAACCATTTATTGTGGTTTCTCAGACTACTTTTAGCACAAAAGAATGGAAAAAATGTGTAAAAAATATAAATTTGCACTATACAAATGCCATTATTTTTGATACAATATGTAATGCGACCGAAGAAAGACAGGCAGAGGCTCTGTTATTATCTCAAAAAAATGATATGATGATAATAATTGGTGGTCGAACAAGTTCAAATACAGCAAAACTTAAAGCTGTGTGCGAACCTAATTGCCAGACTTATTTGATTGAAACGGCAAAAGAGCTTTTGGACATAGCCTTTTGTGATGTT